>WJLO01000022.1 GCA_014728425.1 Minisyncoccota bacterium
ACCTCAAAGTCTTTCCAGGTTTGATTAGCTAGGTCTTGAAGTAAGTTAGGAAGGTATTTTTCTTCATTTAAAGAAGGAATCACAATGGAGAAAAATGGTGTTGAATTAGTGCTCATGGTTAGCAATTAGTAAAGTAAATATTAGTGTTTAGTTAGCTAGGTAATTAAATGACAACTCTTAATTATAACTCATTGGCCCAACAAACAAAAAAAGTTACAATAGGAGCATGAAGGTTATTATTGGCTTGGGTAATCCTGGTTCTCGGTATGAGCAAACGCGTCATAATGTTGGCTTTATGGCAATTAATGCTTTGGCTGGTGTATTAGCACAGCCAGCTATTTTAACTGGCCAGCAAGCTTTAGCAGCCAATTTAGCTATTACTACTGGACAAGATTTGTTTGAGAGTTCTAAAAAAACCCTGAGCCAACTTTATCAGCAAGATGATTATTTGCTAGTAAAGCCACAGACTTTTATGAACAATTCTGGTCAGGCGGTGCGAGCAGTGGTAGATTATTATCTTCAGGATCATCAGTTGACTAATCAGCAGCAGCTTGTTGAGCTTTATGTGGTGCATGATGACTTAGATTTAAAACTAGGCAGTTTTAAACTTCAGTTTGGCAAAGGTCCTCGCGAGCATAAAGGATTATTGTCTATTTACCAACATTTAAAAACCAAAGATTTTTGGCATCTACGTTTTGGGGTAGATAATCGTCAAGGCGAGCGTCAAGTTTCTGGCGCTGATTATGTTTTGCAAGGCTTTTCTGCTCCAGAGCAAACTAAAGTTCATCAAACTATTCAAGCAGTAGTGCGCCAGTTAATGACTTGGCCTAGCAAATAAAGACTGCTATATTATATTTACCGTGCCCAGAATTCGTAGTTATCATTTTCATCTACCCCAATTTAGCTTTGATCACAGCAGAGATCTCAAGCTTTTGTATGGTATTAGAATCTTTCGTTCCTTAATTGGCAAGTTGGCAATGTTTTTTTTACCACTGTTTTTGTTTCAATTGGGTCCTCAAGTTAACTGGTTTACTGGTTGGGGGTTGAGTGAGTTCCAACAAGGGGTTGTCATGATTGCTGGCTATTATGTACTAGCTCGGTCAATGAGCTTACTTACTGCTATTCCTATTGGCAAGTTGGTGATTAAAACCTCTCATCAGTTGGCTTTTTTGTTTTCGCATTTATTGCACAGCCTGGTGTTTATTGGCTTGATTTATGCACCCACTCAACCCGCAATTTTGTTGTTAGTAGCTATTATTGATGGCATCCAGATTAACTTTATTTGGAACTCTTATCATTCCTTATTAAGTTTTAATGCTTTAAAAAAGACCATGGGTCAAGATTTAGGCTTGTTAAGAGTGTTGTTAAATTTAATTTATATGATTTCACCAGCCTTAGGCGGCTTGTTGGTAGTTTTGGCTGGTTATCAAAGTTTATTTATGGTTAGCCTGTTTTTTGAGTTAATTGGAGTGATCTGCGCATTGTTAATGAACAGCAAAAAGCTTAAAGACCAGATTAGCTGGCAGGAGTTTTGGAGCTGGCTACAAGAAAAACGCTTTGTTAGCTTAGGGTTTTCTTTTGTGGGGCGCTATTTTCACGATGCCACTTTGGTAGTTTGGCCTTTGTATGTGTTTTTGTTATTAGGCCAGGTAGATAGAGTGGGCTATCTATACAGCTTATCGTTGTTTTTAGCCATGATGGTTAGCTTATTCATGGGCTGGCATCTTGATCATCATAAAAGTCGCAAGCCATTTTTACTCTCTGGAGGCATATTGTCTATTTTGTGGATAATTAGGAGCTTTATTTTTAATATTTGGTCTATTGCTATAGTTGACATGATTGATAAGTTAACTGGCAACTTTCACTGGTTGTTTTATGATCGAGCTTTGTTTAATCGAGGTAAGGGCAGCCAAGCTTATTCCTATTTTGTTTACCGAGAGATGATTGTTAGTGCCACTGCAGTGGTGTTTTGGACAGTTTTTGCTTTGTTGTTTATTGTGTTTCCTCTAGGTTGGCGTGGGTTGTTTGGTCTGGCCGCTATTGGAGTAGCTTTGAGTTTATTGGTTAGGGAGCAAAGTCATTAATTACTCAGGCTGTTTTTGTTAAAAAGCCAACTGTTTAGCTAGTGGTTTGTAAAAGTTAGTTTTAATCTTTTCGTTTTTGCCAGTTTTTGTTCTGAGAGTGGAGCTTGACCTTGGTTGATGTGGCCTGCAATAACTCTTGATATAATAAAAGTTAATGTCAAAAAGAAAGCAAAAGAAAACTGGCTTTGTAGCAGCTAAATCTCTATTTGCTAATTATCAGCTCCAAGACAAGGGCGGTTATATCACTCGCGAGTTTCAGGATTATGGTTATCGCTTAGCTGTAGAGTTAAATGATCTTAAGCATAAAAGCTTGTATATTAAAATGGCCAAAGAAACTCAGCGCTGGCTTTTAGAAGATGCTTTAAGCTTTGTTAAAGATGCTCGGGCTCGTAGTAAGGCCAAGTTGTTTATGTGGAAAGTCAAGCAGCTTAAAAAAACCGCTCAGCAGCAAAAGTCAGTCAAACCAACAACCAAGTCTAAGAAGTCAAAAACTGCTGCTAATGCTTAAAACAAGGTATAATGATTTTGGTGCTAATAAGCTTGGCTCATAAACTACTTTAATGTTTGGTTGGTTGTTAACTACAGTTGTTTTAAGGTGTTTTAGAATTGCAGCGATTAATTAAATCAAAATGAACTCTCAACAATCAACTACTCCTCGCTCTACATTTAACACCAAGATTTTTGTTGGAGTGTTGTTGGTAATTGCAGTTCTTTTGGGACTAAATTATTATTACAAGCCGTTTTATCACCAATTTTTAATAAAGTTAGAACAGCAAAAAAACGCTACATCTCCCACTCCCACTCCTACAATCTCTGCTAAACAACAATTATTTGAACAGCTTACTGCCAAACAAAAAATTTGGCAGGTAATGGCAGTGCCTTTGGTGCTTGGTCAAGATGTAGCTGAAGCTAGTCAATCAGCTCAACTGCAGTGGATTATTAAAAACGAGCCTGGCTTGGTTACTGTTTTTGGGCAAGAAATCACTCAAGATAAAGCTCAACAACAATTAACTCAATTGCAACAAAGTTATGAGCAAGCCTTGCCACCCTTAATTGCAGTTGATCATGAAGGTGGTAGAGTGCAGCGCTTGCGCGGTCAGGGTTTTACTCAGCTACCTAGCTGGCGTCAATTGTGCAGCAACTTAGATCAGGCTGAACAGCAGCAAGATCTACAAAACTCAGCCCAAGAGCTAGCAGCAGTGGGAATTAACATTGTTTTTGCCCCTGTGGTAGATTTAGCAACAAATAATTCAGTATTAGGAGATCGCACTTGCAGTGATGATTTGAGCACTACTCAGCAAGCAGCAGAGAATTTTATCTTAACTTTTGCCGAACAAGGGATTATGCCAGTGCTGAAGCATTTTCCTGGCATTGGTCAGGCACAACAAGATTTACATCAACAAGCTGTTGCCGTGCAGTTAAGACCAGAGGATGCCAGGATTTTTCAATATCTTTTAGATCAATACCCCAATATTGGAGTAATGACCAGCCATCTGCGTTTGCAAAATAAACTTAGTGGCCGGCCTTGTTCTTTAAGCAGTGAATGTTTGAGTCAGTTTAGCCAAATTTATAACGAGACTTTGGTGTTTACTGATGCTTTAGATATGGCCTCAGCTTTGCAAAGTGTGCAAACCAACAGCGAAACAGCAACTGCTGTAGTTGATGATCAACAAGCTGCTTTGATTGAAGCAGCAAAGCAGGCTATTATGGCTGGCAATGATGTGTTAGTTTTTGGTAAGGGGGTGACTACTGAGGAGCTGGATCAAGTAGCAGCAGCTTTAGTGGCTGAGTATGAAATTAATCCTGTGTTTGAGCGAAACATAGATGAAAGTGTGATTAAGATTATGAGGTTAAAAAACCTACAGGAATAAGAGATGTCTAAGCTGGCAATGCAATCACAATCAATTAAAAAATTTTTATTACCAGGGCTAATATTAACTGGATATGCAGCAGTTTTCTTTTTTTTAATTACCCCCTGGACAAGGTTTGTGTTGTTTGTAGTGGGACTGGTGTTGGGTTGGGTCTTTTTATTGTTGGACGAATTTTATCTAAGAGTAGTGCGCTCTACT
>WJLO01000023.1 GCA_014728425.1 Minisyncoccota bacterium
ACCAGGCCCTCATCAGGATGGTTATAGTATCTTAACTATGAGTGGTTTGCCTAAACCTGTGTCTTTAGATCGATCTAACCAGGTTGTAGTCCAAGACTTGCCTTTAATTAGAAATGAGCAAATGCACCGCTGTCATTGAAGGGGCAACTTTGGCATTATTTTTTTGTTGTATATTCAGCATATGAGTAAAGTAATTACGATTTTTAACCAGAGCTTCAGAGGAATGCTCCCCAATTACCTGAATTTATCAAAAGAATTGTTGGCAATATAAATGATTTAACTGGAGAAGGCAGAGGATCAATGTTTATGCATATTGCTGAAATTATGAAAAAAGGTGGTAAAACTATTTCGTGTGTAGATATAACTAATAGAGTCAGCTACGAAGCTTATTATAATTTAATGAAATTACAAGCCCTGCCTATGGCTGCTTCTCTTATACCTTAAATACCTATAACGCCCGTTGGTCGACTTCTGTTAGCATTAGTATTACCTTTATCTTCTTTTATAAAAGCCATTAGGGCAGCAAAACAATTTTTTTTATCATCTTCCACATTTAGATTATTTTTATAGAATTTATTCTTGGAAAGAGAGTTTAGCTAGAGCTGCTAATCAGCCCGCATTAGCGTCATGATAGTTAACGACTTCAAAAAGAATACTCATTTTTAAATAGTTTTCAGATTGATACACCAACCTTTAGAGATGAGGGGCAATGAACCCCTGCCCGCAAACACGCAATCAAACAACCTCTACAGGCATAGTTTACTTTTAGATTTAGAGTTAGTGGTGAGTAAACCAATAACATTTATTTGGTTTTAGGTGTGTATAATACTTAGGCATATATAATACACTCATGCAAAAAGAAGAACAACAAGCTCAGCCTAAACAAGTAGAGTTAAAACAAGAACTTTCTTTTCTCCTCAAAAAAAGGTACTGGAAGATAATTACAATTATTTTGGCACTACTTCTAGCACTCATTTCTATTGCTTTTTATTTTAGTCAAAATGAAGCAACTTTTTTAAAAACCACAAAAACAGAGACAGAAACAATGCCGGCTTCCTTAGCTACACAAGAAGAGGAATCGCTAGCAACAGTTGAAGAACTAGAGTGCACAGGTAATAGAATAACAGATTATTCTGTGGGTTTTTCAATTACTTGCCCTTCTGATCTTAAACTATATACATATCAAGATAAACACCTTGCTTACAATGGCGCTTCTGAAAAAATGCTATATTTTTGTGAATCTCAAATAAATCCTTCAGAGGGATATGCAGATAGATGCACTACTGGTGGTATTTTAATTTGGGCTAACGGTGATGATTGGGAGGGCGAGTGTGAACCTGAGAACAGAGCTAGCATCCACCTAAATGGAGAGAAAAAGTCATACTGCTTATATCCAGAACGATTTGATCAATTATATGTAGGAGACTTATTTGAAAAGCCAACTAATAGTGCCTTTTTGATTCAAGGGTCATTTTCTGATAATTTTACAAAAGAAGATGCCTTGGAGATGTTGAGCACTTTTCAGACTTTGCCAGATATAAGTGAGTGGAATATTTATGAAAATGAAGAATATGGGTTTAAATTCAAATATCCGGATGGTTGGGAAGTGGAGAAGATAAATTTAGATGCTGATACGGCTTTCCACGAGGGGGCAGAAAAAGTTGAATACATGTTGATATATTCCCCAAATAAAAAATATCAGCTTCACTTAGGCATAAAAGAAAAAGGAAATGAAAAAGTACAGATAACAACAAGGACTGGAGTTGGTGCTGGTGATTTTGTAAAAACGAATTATATTTTAGTCAATGGTCTTAAAGTTGATGTATACAACCTTGTTTTTCAAGATAAAGTACAAGAAGTGTTTTTTGGAAAAGATGCAAGTAGATTTTATATTGGAGAATACGAATTAGTATCTTACTTTAGTTATTCCAATGAAAATGACAGCATCAACATAGATAAAATGGATATGACAGACATAGAAGAAGTTGATATTGCTAAGAGAATTCTTTCTAGCTTAGAGTTTATGAACTGATTTTACAACCAGGCCCTCATCAGGATGGTTATAGTATCTTAACTATGAGTGGTTTACCTAAACCTGTGTCTTTAGATCGATCTAACCAGGTTGTAGTCCAAGACTTGCCTTTAATTAGAAATGAGCAAATGCACCGCTGTCGGTAGATTTTTTTCAGATTTGCCAAATGATTTTTTGAGTATATCAAGCAGGGCAAACCCTTCAAACCTTGGTGTAGGGTAAACCATTAGAACCTTGGTGAAGAAGGGTGGAGATGAGGGGCAATGAACCCCTGTCCGCAAACACGCAATCAAACAACCTCTACAGGCATAGTTTACTTTTAGATTTAGAGTTAGTGGTGAGTAAACCAACCGCACTTACTCCATCCAGGTCAAAATTCTTAAGTTAACAGCGACCTGCAACCATTAACTGTCACACTGACTAGGTTTTCACCCATGAGCTTTCGCCAGTGAAAAAAGACTCATGAATGCCAGTTTAAGCGTAAAGCTGAGCTGGAGCTGCCTGCCGTCCTTGGAGCATGGCGACAAAATTGTCGCGAGCCTCGCGGAGGGCGGCAACTGTACTGCGTATTTCAGAAACGACAGTTATTTTTTAACTCTGTTTGATATCTATTAGTTAAAGATAGCCTGCAGTTGTTAAAGAGCGGTCACGTCAAAACTATACATCCCCTTAAGCTATATATTATAGGATATTCAAGCTTAAAATTCAATCTAACCTTCATGACAAACTGCTACACTAATTACTCGAGTAACGCCAGTTTGTTTAAGCACTTTAGCACATTCATTAAGGGTAGTGCCAGTAGTAATTACATCATCTAAAATCAACACTGTTTGATCAAGTAGTTGATTACTTTTTATGCCTGGCATTAATAAAAAAACGTTTTGTAAATGCTGTAGTCGTTTGGCCCGATCTCGAATTTGGGCTTGAGGTTGAGTGTAGTAAGTCCTGACCAGCAATTCTTGATAGTCAGTTTGTGTTAAACGCGCCAATTCTTGACCCATCACTGCTGCTTGATTAAAACCACGCTCTTTTAGGCGATCAGAGTGCAAAGGTACAGTAGTAATTAAGGGCGCAGTTATTACATCAGCCAAATAAAACCACAGCAGCTTAGCTAAAAACAATCCAATTTTTTTAATTTGTTGATATTTATAAGCTTGAATCAAGCTTGATAATGGAGGCTGATAACGACCCATAGCCCAACTTTGATCAAGATAGTTAGGTTTAAGTTGGAGTTGTACTGGTAAACTAAAAAAATCAATTTGGTTTAAACAATCATCACAAAGAAAACAGTTCCATCTTTGACATTGCACACAAAACTTGGGTAAAACTAGATCTAGTAAATTGTTTTTGAGTTGAGCTAGCATTGTTTGTTTATAACATGAGATACTGACATCTAGATGACATCAGTTTTTAAAGCAAGGTTTTTACCTGACCAACCCAGCCAATTTTGGCATCTAAACAAGGTTTTATTAGGTCTAGTTTTGTTGATAGCTTTAGTGGTCTATCTGCCAGTAATCAACAATGGTTTTGTTTGGGATGATGAAGAGCAAATAGTCAGTAACTTAGCAATCAGAGATTTAAGCAACATTCCCAATTTATTTGCTGGCGGCACCTTTAATGCTGGTGGCTCAAGCAAGCTGACTGGCGGTTACTACAAACCATTAATGCCAGTGTTTTTTAGTTTGAACTATGCTTTTTTTGGGCTTTGGCCTGGCGGTTATCATCTTACTCAATTAGGCTTACATTTATTAGTAGTGAGTTTGGTTTTTTTAGTGAGCAAAAGTTTTTGGCAGCGCCATTATCCTCAATCAGCATCAGTAATTGCTTTTTTTGTTAGCCTATTTTTTGCCATTCATCCTGCCAACAGCGAAGCAGTGGTTTATAGCTCTGGAGCTCAAGATGTTTTAAATACTTTGTTTGGCCTAATAGCAGTGTGGCTAGCCATCAAGATTAGTCAACAAACTCAAACAGATCTACTGGTACAGTTAAAATGGTTAGGTTTGACTGCGACTAGCTGTTTATTGGCTCTACTGAGCAAAGAGGCTGGTGTAGTATTTTTAGCTATTATTGGATTTTATTTTTGGCTTTATCAACGCCAACTAGCACGCTTGTGGTGGGCTTTTGCTAGCACTGTAGTTTTGCTTTATTTATTTATGAGGCTAATTATCGCTCAGATGAGCATCGGAGTACATGGTGTAGCACCTATGAGTCAAGCTAGTTGGTGGCAACGCTTGCTTACTTTACCCTTTGAGTTGTTTTCTTATTTGAGATTAGTGTTTTTTCCTGCTCAGCTGTTTATTTCTCAACATCAGTTAGTCACTCAAGTGAGTGACCCGCGTTGTTGGGCAGCTGGTTTAGTAGTATTAGCAGTTTTACTAGCTTGGCTATTATTATTATGGCATTGGCAGAAAAAATGGCTGTTTTTTTGGAGTGGTTGGGTGGTGATCTCCTTAGGTCTAGTGCTGAATCTGTTTCCTTTAGATATGACTATTTCTGAACGTTGGTTATATGGACCCATTATTGGCATTTTTAGCTTATTGGCTGGGTTGTTGCATCAGCTTGTTTTAGCTCGTCCTAGTTGGCAGCGACCAGGGTTAGTTGCTTTGATCATTTTGACGTTTTTGCTGGCCGGTCGGAGTTTTAGGCGTGTGTTTGACTGGCAGGATGGCTTGACTCTTTATGCTCATGATCTACAATTTAATCCGCAGGCTTATGATTTACAGCATAATTATGGAGTGGAGCTGTTTCGGGCTGGTGCTTACGACCAGGCTAAAATTCATTTTGAACGTTCTGTTTACTTAGCCCCAGACTGGTGGATTCCTTATAATAACTTAGGGGTTTACTACCAACATCAAGGTGAATTAGATCAGGCAGAAAAGTTTTATCAACGCTCGATTGATAAAGGCAATTATTATTTAGCTTATGAAAATTTAGCTGGCTTATTAATTAAGACTGGCGAACTAGAAAGAGCCAGTTCGCTGATTAAAGTTGCTAGGCAAAAATGGCCTTTAAGCCAGCAATTTTGGCAAATGGAGCTTTATTTACTCAACTCAGCCAAGGTGGAATGAGAATTGGGTGGTCGGTACAAGACTCGAACTTGTGGCCTCTGCAATGTGAATGCAGCGCTCTGACCAACTGAGCTAACCGACCTAGTTAGTCATTAATTAAAGTGCTATCAGCAGTTAGTAACTGCATATATTATAATCTACTCTAGTTAACAAGCAATAGAAAGGCATTAATGTCATTAAAAAATCAACTCATTCAAGACATGAAGCAGGCAATGAAAGCTAAAGATAGTCTCAAGTTAAACACGATTCGTTTAGCGTTGGCTGA
>WJLO01000024.1 GCA_014728425.1 Minisyncoccota bacterium
GTTTTATCATAACCACTTACTTTACAAGCCTCAAGAGAAAACTCCAAAGGCACCTTAGTATCAATAGTTGCCAGCTTGCGACTCAATCGTGCTTGTTCCTCGCCTTGCTCAAGCTTTTTCAACATGGCTCCTTGAGGCCAAGTTAAAGAATGGCTGTTAATGGCTTGATAAAGTTGATTCAAGTCGGTAAATTTTTTCAATAATTTAGTAGCAGTTTTTTTACCTACTCCTTTAATACCAGGAATATTATCACTAGCATCACCCATCAAAGCTTTTAAATCAATAATTTGTTCTGGAGTGATGCCAAATTTCTCTGTTACTTTTGCTGGCGTGTAAAGCACTTCTTGGCCATGACGGCCACGCCCAGGAATCCATACTTGAGTGTTGTGATCTACCAACTGCAAAGTGTCTTTGTCCCCAGTAGCAATGATTGTTAAAACTTGATGGTCCTGATCTAGTCTTTTACTGATTGTGCCGATTAAGTCATCAGCCTCATAACCTTCAACTTCATATTGAGGAATGTTTAAGCTAGTGACCACTCGTTTGATTAACTTGATTTGCGGCTTAAGATCATCTGGCATCTCTGGTCGATGGGCCTTATAGTCCTGATATTCCTCACGACGAAAGCTTGGTTTGGGATGATCAAAAGTTACTGCTAAATAAACCGGATCAAACTTACGAATGGCAGTTAACAAAATTCTACTAAACCCATAAACAGCATTAATAAGCTGTCCAGTAGGAGTGGTTAATTCTTTGGGAAAGGCATAAAAAGCCCGGTAAATCACTGCATGGCCATCAACTAGCAAAAAAATCTCGCGGGAGGACTCTTTAACATCAATCATAATCAATATTCTAACAGAAAGCGATCAATTTAATGAGCTAATCAGGTAGAAAACCAAGTAGATCGCCAAGCAAAAACAACTTATTTGTTTTTCAATTCTCGTTTAGCTTTAACCTTATCCCTGCCCATTAGTTTTTCAAACTCATCACTATCTAGGGTCTCCACTTTAAGCAGTCGATCCGAAACTTTATCAAGCTTAGCACGGTGTTTCTTTAATAACTTAGCAGCCTGATCTTGACATTGGTCAATAATCTTGTTGATTTCTTTATCAACTTTTTGCTGCAGAGCATCAGAAATTTTGTAAGGCTCGCCAATAAACTTAGTATAACGCGATTTATCATATTGTGGCCCAAAGTTCATTGAGCCTAGTTCGCTCATGCCATACTCAACCACCATTGATCGAGCTAAACGAGTAGCATGCTCAATATCATTACTGGCTCCAGCAGTTTGTTCGGTAAAAATCAGTTGCTCAGCAGCACGACCACCCAACATCACTGTGATACGATCCAGCAACTCAGATTTAGTCACTTGCAGCTTGTCTCGTTCTGGCGGAGTAAAAGTGTAACCTAAGGCTTCGCCACGAGAGACTATTGAAATTCGATGCACTGGATCAGCATGGGCAGACATATGAGCCACTACAGCATGACCAGCTTCATGATAAGCAGTCATTTGTCGTTCATAATCATCTTGTAAACGTTTTTTGCTCGGACCAAGCTTGACTTTTAAAGCTGCTTCATCAATATCTTCCATGGTAATCTTGCTACGGCTATCACGAGCAATAGCAATCGCCGCCTCATTTAACATATTTTCAATATCTGCTCCAGAAAAACCCACTGTGCGTTTAGCCACTTTTTGCCATTCTACTGCTTGAGCAAAAGGCTTGCCTTTGGCATGAATCTTAATAATATATTGACGTTCTTTAAGATCTGGCAGCTGAACCACTACTCGGCGATCAAACCGACCAGGTCTGATTAAAGCAGGATCAAGCATATCGCCTCTGTTGGTAGCAGCCATCACAATCACATTGTCATTAGGAGTAAAGCCATCCATCTCCACTAAAATTTGATTTAAAGTTTGTTCACGTTCATCATGGCCACCCATACTGCCAAACCCACGCATTCGACCAATAGCATCAATCTCATCAATAAAAATAATTGCTGGCGACATTTTCTTGGCAGTAGCAAATAAATCTCTTACTCTAGAAGCACCTACTCCTACTAACATTTCCATAAACTCACTACCAGCAATAGACAAAAACTGCACATTAGCTTCTCCAGCCACTGCTCGAGCCAACAAAGTTTTACCAGTGCCAGAAGGACCAACTAATAACACTCCTTTAGGAGTACGCGCCCCCACTTTACGATATTTTTTAGGATGCTTTAAAAAATCTACTACTTCTTCTAGTTCTTTTTTAGCTTCGTCCATACCGCCAACATCAGCAAACTTCACATCCTGTTTGCCCTTAATAAAGACTTTAGCTTTACTCCGACCAATGCCTAAAATACCTTCAGGCCCACCTTTACCTTTAAACAAGAACAAAAACACTACTAACATCAAGCCCAGAAAAACTGCATAGCTAATAATGTCGCGAGCCAGTTGTTTTAAAGAAATATCTTCAATTTCAAGCTCAACTTGAGTCAAATCAATTTCAGCAGCTTTAAGAATGCCCACTACTTCCTGACCTACTTCTTTATAAGTCACAGTTTGATGTTCATCTGGATAAGTAGCATAGATCTCATCGCCAGCTACTTCTAGTTTAGTGACTTTTTCCTGACGAATATCAGTGATTAACTGACTCAAACTTACCGGCTCGCGTCCAGCATTGCCTAAAAACTGAAACAGCATTGACAACAAAATCACCCCAATAATTAGATAAATCAAACCCTTGCCTAAAAACTTGTTTAGGTCTAAGCGTAGTTCAAAACGTTTAATGATTTTTTGGGCTGGTGATTTATTAGTTTGACGCTTGCGGCTGTGTTTGACTTCAGGAACTTGTTGAGGTGATTTTTTTGGCGCTGGAGTTGAGGAACGCTGCTGAGACGAGGATGGTTTTGAGTCATTATTAACCTTTTTGCTGTTGCCAGTTTTTTGAGCTGACTGTTGATCATCCTGATTAGCAGTTGACTGATCTTGAGCTGATTGAGCTTTTTTCATAGCCTTGGCTAATGAGTCTTTTTTACTAGTTTTCTTAGTCATAGAGCCCTATTGTAACACGAGTGTCTAAGATTAAAACCTCAACCCAAGCCTAGTTTAGTCTTCACATCTTTGACTGTTTGCTGTGCTAACTGACGAGCTTTTTGCGCGCCACTAGCAATCACTTTATCAACATAAGCTGGTTGAGCTTCTAACTGAGCTCGCTTGCTTTGAATTGGTTTAAGCTCTTGATAAATAGCTTGAGCGAGCTTGGCTTTGAGCTGATCATAACGAAGGCCTGTGCTCAAGTATTGAGCTTCATATTTTTGCCGCTGCTGACTGCCTTGAAATAACTCTACTAGGGTTAATAGATTAGCCACTCCGCCACTACTAGGTAATTTTTCACCTTGTCCACTATCAGTAGGAGCGTCAGCTAACCGCTTTTTAATAGTAGCCAGATCATCAGTTAAATTAATATAGCTGCCAGCCACAGACTTACTCATCTTGCCTTTACCTTTTAATGAGGGCACATGCTCTCCTTTAGTAGCAAACATTTTTGGTTCAGGAAAATCAGTGCCATAAGTAGCATTCATCTTGCGGGCAATTTCTCTAGCTACTTCCAAATGTGGTTTTTGATCTACCCCTACTGGAACATCAGTAGCATGATAAATCAAAATATCTGCAGCCATTAGCACTGGATAATTTAACAAAGCCATGCTGTTATGGTGAGGATGCTGTTTAACTTTGTCTTTAAAAGTAGGCAAATGCTGCATCTTGGCAATGGTAGTTACACTGGAAAAATAAAAAGCCAGTTCAAAATGCTCGATCACATCTGCTTGTAAAAAAATAATACTTTTTTGTGGATCTAGTCCAGCAGCTAAATAATCAATAATTACTTCTCGTCTATTCTGCCGCAACTCTGCCACATTATAAGGAGTAGTTAAAGCATGGGCATCTGCCACCATATACAGAGTTTCATAGTCAGGATCGGCTTGTAAGGCCAGCATGCCTTTAATTGCTCCTAAATAATTACCTAAATGCAATCTGCCAGTAGCTCGGATGCCAGATAAGACTCGTTTTTTAGCTTTCATAATTAAGCAACCCTTCTGTTAATAATTTTACTGATAAGTAAGTTAATAGTACATTTAATAATAACCTCATCAGCAATCACTAGCAATTATTGCACTTTATTATACTGTAAGGTGTGATAACGCAGTTACAAGCTTACAAAACATTATCTAGCTAACAAACAGTTTTAGTAAACCAATATAAAAAAAACGATTTACTCAATCAGCTAGTTAATCTTTTTACAGTTCTTCAATTTGAATGGCTGGGCTGGTCTTTTGAGTGTCTTCCAGCAATTTGAGGTACTTTTCTGTAGTGGTAATGCGCTTATGACCCACAAGCTGAGAAACATAAACTAAAGGAGTTTTAGCCTTGAGTTGCTCAACAATAAAGGTATGCCGCAGATCATTAACTTTGGCATCTTTAATGCCTGCAATCCGAAAATAACGATCAATAGCAGTACGAATATTACGAACCAAAAACGGTCGGCAAGTTTTGGTTAAAAACACGGTTTTTTCACGAGCACGAGGACGCACTTTTAAATAATCCATTAAAGCATTTTTAGCAGCACCATTAAGGGGTACTTTGCGGGCTTCACGAGTTTTTTGCGCCCGAATAGTAATCACGTCATTTTCTAAATCAACATCTGTTAATTTTAAATTGGCCAACTCACTAATACGCATCCCTGTTTGCAACAACAACTCAATCACTGCTGCCATCCTAGCATCGCCACGACAAGCATCACGCAAAGCTCGATACTCTAGCTTAGTTAACACTCTTGGTAAACTAGGTTCGATTTTAGGGTGACTAACTACTTCAGCAGGATTGCTATCTACTAAATCCTGTTTAATTAAAAAACGAAAAAAAGCTTTAATAGAATTAATTTTCCTGGAGATCGATTTAGCACTATAGCGCCTTTTCTTTAACAAGGCTTTAAACTTTTCAATATCTTCAGATTTAACTTCAGTAACTAAAGTTTTGGAGTTTTTATTAAGGTACTCAATTAACTGCTCTACATCTTTAGTATAAGCTACTACAGTAGCATTGGCTTTTCCTTCATCTTTAAGATACTTACCAAACTGTACTTGTGCATCACCAAGGTTGGTTGACATAATATTAATTAATCCTGTTAGTTTATATATCAGGCAGGCTTTTGGAAAATTTTGATATCTTATAATATCATAAAATAGGATTTAAAACAAGCTATGAGCAAGTTGCTTTACCACCCAGTAGTAATACTTATTTTCACTCTTTTAAGTGTAACGCTATCAGTATCTTTGTATCAAAGCTTAACAAAAACACATCAAGCCAGAGAGAATCTTAGCATATTGAAAAAAGAAATCAATCAGCAAACTAGCCAAATTACTGCAACCCAAGAACAATTAAACCAGGCTCAAACACCATTGGTGCAAGAAAAAATCTGGCGCGATGAATTACTCCTACAAAAACAAGGTGAATACATTGTGCAGCTACCAGAATTAGATAAAGCTGAACAACTAATCACCCCCACCCCAACTGCAAGTCCTTGGCA
>WJLO01000025.1 GCA_014728425.1 Minisyncoccota bacterium
ACTTTACTTTACTGGGGAGGTTTAGTGCCGGCTTAGCTGATTTAATAGTAGTTTTACTAATTTTTAAGACTGTTGAGCTTCTAGAAAAAAATCAGGCCAACAAAACCACTTGGTTTGGACCAGCAGTTAAATATTGGGCTAGTTTATTTTATGCCACTGCAGTCCTACCAATCCAGCTAGCTCACTTTTTTGCTACTGACCCATTTTTAAACTTGCTAGCTTTTGCTAGTATTTATGCAGCCTTAAGATTTTTTTATCAGTCACAAAAAACTTGGTTACTGGGAAGCGGAGTTTTTTTAGGAATGGCCTTGGCTTCAAAAATCAGTGCTATCTTTATCTTGCCAATCAATTTATTACTCTTAAGTGGTCAGCAACAATTGCCTAACTGGACAAAACTAAAAAAACAGTTTAGCCATTATTTATTCACCAGTTTAAAAAACTGGCTCATATTTATCATCATTACTTATGTTAGTTTAAGATTGGCTGATCCTTATTTGTTTGCCCATGCAAATCTGCTTGATCCTCGATTAAATCCGGATTTTATTGCCAATCTCAAAACCCTGAAATCTTGGGAAGGACCTGATGTGATGTTTCCTCCAGCTATCCAATGGATTAGCAAAGGGCCTTGGTTTGGCTTAAAAAATCTCAGCCTATATGGTCTAGGTTTAATTCACACACTACTAGCTGCTGCTGGCTTAATCACCTTGGGCAAGATCATTAAAAATCATTATCGCCAATACTGGCATCTTGCTCTACTTTATTTATCGGTCTTGGCAGTTTTTATTTATCAATCACTCCAGTTTGTCAAAGCTTTACGCTATTTTTTGCTTTTATATCCTTTTTTGGCAATCTTAGGTGGGATTGCTTTGAATCAACTAATCATCAAACTACAAAAAACTCTGCCGCAAAAATACTACTCAACAATGATCATTGGCATCCTCCTAATGTTGTTAACTTGGCCGTTAATGTTCAATTCAATTTATGTACGACCTCACTCTCGAGTGAGCGCCTCACACTGGCTTTATCGCAACCTCCCCACTAATAGCCTGATTCTTACCGAGCACTGGGATGATGGCTTACCACTCTCAGTATTGCCAACCTATCACAAGACTTTTCGCTTTAAACAATTACCAGTTTTTGATCCAGATACTCCAGAAAAATTTGCTAAGTTTACACAGCTGCTTGATCAAGCTGACTACTACATCTTGACTTCAAACCGGGGTTGGGGAAGTATACCCACAGTTCCTGATAAATATCCGCAAATGACTCGATTTTATGCTGATTTATTTGCTGGTAAACTTGGTTACCAAAAAATTGCTGAGTTTACTTCATATCCTTCACTACAGTATCTAGGCATCCCTATTACAATTAATGATGATCAAGCAGATGAGACTTTTACTGTTTATGATCATCCCAAAGTCATGGTGTTTAAAAATGAAACAAAAAATTAAAACCTTATTAAGTCACTATCAGCCAATGCAAATTTTTCAGCAGCAAAATAAAAAAGGCTTAGTGACCATTAATGCTCGATTTCGGCAGCAAGTACGTTTATGGGGCTTAATGAGCTTACTGCTAACAATCTTTATTAGTGATTTATTAGCTACTAAGTATTCCCTTGTAGGCAGAGTTGGTGTATTTGCTTGGTACGCCAGCTTTTTTTGCCTGATTGTAATAGCGTTAAAAAACATTTGGATCCTAATTTTGACTAGTTTAAAAAATAAAAGTTTTTTTACCTTGGCTGGCTTGTTAATCTTGATCAGCCTGATCGTGATTAACTTAACTAAACCCCAAAACATCAGTGGCGAGACTACTCAAGAAGTTAACTGCGCTCTTAGCTATTTCCAAACTAAAGATTGGGGCTATCATGATAGCTGTTTTCTAGGTTATCCAGTAAGACAATACCTCATTCCTGCTTTACCCTCTTTAATTTGGGGAAGAAATCAACTCACTCTCAACTTAGGAGGCAGCTTATATTTTCTCACTGCAGTCATTATTTTTAGCCAATCACTCTTAGAATATTTTCGTTTTAGTCAAAAAAATGATTTAATCACTGCCATTATCTTAACTAGCTTATTGCATTTTCACTACCTAAATCATTTTTTGTTTCACTTATTTGAACAAAGCAATTTTCCTCTCAGTTTAAGCCTGCTCACTATTGGTCTCTTGTTTAAATTCCTTAAACAAAAAAAGCCTCGCTGGCTAGTGTTAATCGGCATTAGTTTTCAATATTTAGTTTTTAGTTACACGCCTAGTTTAGCTTTTTTAGGCTTAGGTCTGGTTGGACTAGGTTATTTATTAACCAAACACCAAAACAAGCTTAACAAATTCATTTCTTTAAGTATCATCGTCATCACCTTGATGAGTCTTTGCCTGTCTTTATCATTCAGAAGAGACATTAGGCTGCTTGGCAACGACAACAACACCCCCATCACCTTTATACAAAACCTTAATCAAATTGGCCAACACTTACTCTTTAGTAACCAAGGCCAAAGTTTTTATTCTCCAATAATTGTCTTTCCCTTACTAATCACCGTTCTAATACCGCTAACACTGGTTTTAGGCTGGCAAGCAGCCTGCATAGCTGGCTGGGTATGCCTGACAGTAATTGTTGCCACCCAGGCCAAAGGCTATAGTTTTTACAGTTTAGACTTTCGTATACACCGTGCTTTAGTAGTGGCACCCACTGTGCTTACTCTTTTGCACCTGCTTTTACAAAAAATCAACTTGCAAAAAAAACTTTCGCGGTCTTTTTTAATAGTAACGCTCTTACTTTTAACTTTAAGCGGCCTTAAATATCAGACTGACTATATAAAAAACAGACCAATCTCTCAACATTTGGCTTTCAGCCTCTGGCTAAAACAGCAACTTCCAGATTTTCAAACTCAACAAAAACTGTATTTTATTAATCCAAAAACAAAATTTATCTCCTTGAGAGATGAGTTGCAATACTTTTTTCCTCAATTAATTCTTACCAACAAAACCATTGCTCCATCTCAAACTAACTGTACTTCCAGCCAACCAGGACTTTATCTCGTTCACTCAAGCCATGTCTGTTATGATATTCTCAGCCAACCTGATGAAAAGAAAGAAGTTATTGCTTACTATACTGATTTTCAAGGGCAGCAATTATTGTTATTACAACAAAATTAATTTTTCTTCAACACAAAAAACACTGCTGCTGCTTGCGAAAGAGGGGTAAATGATTGCTGATTTAAATGATTAATCAATTTAGTAACTGGCAACCACCGATACCAACTTGGCCAAACAACCCATTTTTTAAAAACTTGGTAGCTCACTAATGAAGGCCAAGAAAAATAATGCATCAGGTCTAACCACGCCGAAGTAGTAGGGGAGAGATAGCCAGTTTTTTTTATTACTTTAAAGCCAGCCTTTGCAAACTGTTTTTGCCACTGCCGCCAAGACAATAGATTTTCATGAACCTGTTTTTTTCTTAAATAATCAGCATACCATTGGCCAAAAAACTTTTTACCTAACAAGTATTGTTCCCATCTATTGGTCATTACAGTAGTTAAAAACAGTCCTGAGGGCTTTAGTACTCGGTGAATTTCTTGCAGATTGGTGGTTAGCTGAGGTAAATGCTCTAAAACACTATTGGCAATCACACCGCCAAAATAATTAGTCTTAAACGGAATCTTGTTGCCTTCATAAAAAACAATTTTTTGATAAACTTGCTGTGCTTGAGCCTGTTTAGCACGACTGGTTTTGATATCTAAACCAACAGCCAACTTTTGCTGACCAATCACTTGCTTAGCAAAAAAACCATCCCCACAACCAAAATCTAAAATCGGCTGTTTTAACTTAGCGATCTGCTGCTGCATCAAATAAGCTTCAATGGGCCTAATTAAAGCAAAAAATGCTGGCCGATGAGCTAAAAACTGTTGAGTAAGTTGGTTGATTTGTTTGATCATCTTGATTACCTTCCCATGTTACAATGTAGAGCATGATAACATTTTCTGATTTTAAAAAACTAGAAATAAAAATCGGCAAGGTTATCAGCGTAGAAAAAATTCCTAACGCTGATAAATTGCTCAAGTTTAACTTTGACCTTGGTCATGAACAAAGACAGATTATTGCTGGAATAGCAGAATTTTTCAATGATTATCAAGCTTTAGTTGGTCAAGAGATGCCAATTCTAGTCAATCTTGAACCCAAAAAAATCCGTGGTTATGAAAGCCAAGGCATGATTCTGGTTGCTGATGCTGATGGCCAAGCCATACTATTGCAGCCGGCTCAACCAGTACCTCCAGGCACCATAGTAAGATAATTTTTAAACAACCAGTTAGGCCATAATACACCTAAGACAGATAATCAGCAAAAGAGGTCATGGGTTATTGCGTCACATAGATTATGACGCAGTAGCCAATTTTTGTAGTAACTGTTGGTAAAATCGATAAGTTTTTTTTAAAGAAAATAGTTTTTTGACTTTAGTTTTAGTTTGTTGATTAACAAATTTTTGAGGTTGGCGCAAAACTTTAGCAATTGCTTTAGCCAAATCAACCGCTTCTTTAGGCTTGACTACTAAACCCATCCCCGTAAGCTTGACTGGCTGCCTCACTCCTGGCAAATCACTGGCAACCACTGGTTTACCTGCAAGCATAGCCTCAACTTGAACCATGCCAAAGGCCTCGGTTTGATTAATTGAAGGTAAAACCAATAAATCAATAGCTTGATAAAAAGCCCCTAACTGAGCACCGTGCAAACTCCCTAAAAACTGATGCTCAACTTGCATTTGCTTTAAAAGTTCTTTGATGCGTTGATAATAATCAGCCTCACCCACAACATCTTGCCCAAAAGGTCCAGCAACAACCAGCTTAATAGTCTGGTTAAACTTAAGATCCTGTTGTAGCTTAGCTACTGCTCGTCCTAAATATTCTAGACCCTTTTCTCTAGCCACTCTGCCAGCAAAGCCAATCCAGATTTGTTGCCCTTTTTGTTTTTTAAGTTGCTGAGCAAAAGAACGCGCTACTGCTAGTTTAGCTACTGGCGGCAACACTACCTGAGCTTTACGCTTAAACCAACGACCAACTAATAGACTATGAAAATAATCCTGAGTATAGATAATGATTTGATCACTTAAAAACAATTGGCCAAAAACCGATAAATTAAGTAAAGCAGCAATCAAGCGTTGTCCTAAGCCTGAGCCTAAAAAAACCTGACAATGAAAAATACTGATCACTTTTTTACCCAACAACTTAGCCAAAAGTGCTAAGGGTAAGCCCTCAGCATTAGGAATGTTTAAAAACACTACTTGAGTTTGTTGCAACTCTTGCCAAAAACACCACCATGATTGAGGCGAGATAAAACCCTTAGAAAGCTTAAACCAAAACTTCATCCTTTTGATCTGCAAGCCTTGCCAAATTTCCTGCAACTTTAGTTTTTGCTGGTGCTTAAAAGTCAAAACCGTTACTTGATGTTTTTCAGCTAAAAAAGAAAAAACCTTGGCCGGATAAGTAGTCAAGCCAGAAAGGTAAGGGTAAAAATAAGTTGCAAAAAATAAAATCTTCATAAGTGCTTTTTTTGCCAAGCCACTAGTTGCTTTAAGCCTTGGACAAATTTTGTTTGCGGCTGCCAGCCTAATAATTTTTCAATCCGCTGATTGGCAGAGACAAAATAAAGTTGGTCACCAGCTCGCGCCGAAGCAAAATCAACTTTAACTGAGTGCTTGGTTTGTTTTTGCAGTAACTCAATGACATTTAACAAAGAAAAACTATTTTTAACTCCGCCACCAATATTAAAAACCTCACCTTTAACTTGGGCAATTTTATTAATTGCTAGATCATAAGCTTGAATTAAATCACCAACATAAAGCAAATCGCGCACTTGAAAACCATCGCCAAAAATCGTAATTGGTTGGTCTTTTAAAATCTGTTTACTAAAATGAGCCACCCAACCTTGATCTTCAACTCCCATTTGAAACGGCCCATAAATGCATGACTGTCTAAAAACCACGGTTTTTAAACCATAAATTCGAGCATAATCTTGCCAATAAAAATCTACAGCTCCTTTAGAGCAACCATAAGGAGAGATTAAGTTGATTTGCTCTTGCTCAGTGACACCCTGAGGAACAGTCAAGTTCAAATACTGCTCTTTTGAAAAATCTTTTTTAAATTGATGATGAGCTAAATCGCCATAAACTTTATTGGTTGAAGCATAAAGCAAAACTGCTTTTGGATTATGTTTTCTAACTGTTTCTAATAATTTAAAGCCGGCCATTAAGTTATTGTTAAAATCATGCTGGGGATTTTTAATTGAAGTGGTTACAGCAGTCTGACCAGCTAAATGAATCACTACTTGAGCCTGCTTCAACTCAGTTAAATATTTGGCTGGCTGTTGCACTGAAGCCTTAATAAGTTTTAGTTGGGGGAAATGTTGGCGCAAATAAGCGGCGTTTTGCTTGACGCCGACTCGGGAAAAATCGTCAACCAAAACCAGTTGATGACCCTGTTGAGCAAAATATTGAACACAGTTGGTACCAATAAAGCCTACTCCGCCAGTAATTAAAATTTTTCGCATATAAATTTTATAACTGCTTTATTTTTTTGATCACTTGTTTAAAACTTAAAAATTTGTAAGGGTGCTTAATACCTAAATCTAATAAATTACTAACCCAAAAAATCTTTTTTGGCTGATTACTTTTACTAAAACGACGCTGCAAATGATCAACAATATCCCAATTATCTTCTACAAAAACATCTAAATCTAGTTTTTCAATCAGCTGTTCTTTAAATAGGTGCGGCTGCTGGTTTTGCTGGTTTAGATAAACCGTTTTAAAGACCTCATCAGCACCCATTTTTCTTAACCATCGCTGAAAATCTGCTTCTAGGTGTTTAAACCGACCAGTGATTAAATAAGCCTCGATCTTGCCCTCTTTTACTAACTTTTTAAGCTCTTGATAACCCGGAGCTACAAAAAGACTACTTTTATGCAATAGCCACCAAAACCATTGTTGGAACTTGCTACGAGGAACAAAAAACTGTTTCTTTTTTCTTTTTACCAGCCAACGATGTTTTTTTAAAAAAGCAATTACTGGCCGCATCATCCGAGCAGGGTTATAAAGCAACACTCCATCAAGATCAAAGCCAACTTTTAATTTCGGTTTACTGCTCATAAAAACTTTCTAGGTTCTAGTAAACTAATTAATAATTTTTGCTGCTACCAGCTGCACTTAACTAACCTGTTGCTCATTTTCATATTGATTAATTTTTTGTTAAGCCTGCTGCCAAACTATTTATTTACTAATAAGCTAACTTCATTGTCACTAAATTAATCAAAACGACACTCACTAGCTACCTCATAAACTCTGTAACCATCTTCACTAATAAAAGCCGGCTTAAACTGTTGATAAATTACACTTTCTGTTACTTGAATTTCTTTGCCTAAACTGCCCGCCCCTGGAGAGATTATTATATAGTCAATCTGCTGATTTTTTAACTGCAAACACAACTGAGCCCGGGCAATATCAGCACTAAAAAATTCCGTTAACAGTTGACGACGCTGGTGATCATTGTAACCTAAAGACCAGGCAAAGTAACCATAATCTAAAAAAATCTTGCGCCCAGCTAAAGAAGCAGGGTTATATAGATAAGTGGTAGTAAGAAACACACTGTTTGGTTGAGTGTTTTGTTGAATTGCCTGAATAATTTCTGAGCGAGCATAGTCATCAAGATGATACTGGTGATCATGATAAATTGGAAAAAAATCTACTATGCCTCCTAAAGTTAATCCTAGAGTTAAACCAGCCACTAGCAACTTGTGCCACCAAGATTTGTGCCAGCGATTAACTAACAAGCCAGCTGTTAAAATGTTTAGGCCAATAATAACTAGATTGATTAATTTATGATTGTTAATCATATCTGCAGAAAAACGGCACAAATTGGCAGCTGCAAAAATAGCTAATAAAATAATTAATAATTTTTTTAAAGGTTTTTTCAACCACACCAACAATACCGGAATCAATAAAAGAT
>WJLO01000026.1 GCA_014728425.1 Minisyncoccota bacterium
AAAACGGTTGCCTTGTTTAGCCTTGGCCTTGACCACTAAGCCATCTTGAAACTCTAAAAAAACATCTTTAATTACATTGCCATAGCGATACAAGGGTTCATTAAAACGAATCCAGCCCTGAGTTCCGCGCCAATCTGGCGAAGTAAACAACTCAAAACTAGGAATATTGCGACCACTACCCCCTTGCCAAATCCGATCAGCACCAAGCTTGACAGTTAAATCTACATCTGGGCCTTTGATCTTCAAATGTTTAATGCGCAACTTATTTAACTTGTCTTTGATCTCTTGCTGAAGACTAAAAATCTCTTGCCATTTAGCCACTGGATTAGTTAAATCCAAAAAGCAGGCTTTAATAATCTGCTGCCAATAAGCTTCTAGCTCTAAGCCAACTTCAGCTGCTTTAGCTGGTACTCCCCACAGAGCAGTAGTCCAAGTAAACTTGCCCTGAGTTTCTTTAGCTACTAGCCAGTCGCGATAAGCTTTTTTAGAATCTCGAGCTAAAATAATTTTCTTAGGCTCTATTGCTGATAAAGCTCGTGGGTGAGGATCAGCAATGATATTGATTTGATGGTCAATCAGTTCTGTCCGACTTTTTAAATATTGTTGAGGAAAAAAAGTTAATTGTTTCTGATTAGCCAGATTATAATAATGTTGCTCAAAACCAGTAGCAGCTAGGCGTAATAGGGGATGAGCGCCAGCTTTTAAAAGTTCGTTGTGTAAAGCTAAAGCCAGAGGTTTAGCCACATCAGGCACTATACACATTACTACCTCATCTGCTTTAACTCCCTGGCCTGAATTTAAGGCAAAGTTAACCAGCACATGTGCATACTTTTGCAAAATCTCAGCTGATGGTTGATAATATTGGGGTTGCTTCATTAAATAATCTTTAGTGGTGTAACATTTTATTATTAATTTTTGTTCATAATTTTAGTTATAATGAACCAGTGTTAAACAAAAACCTATTTTACCAGCCTGAAGCTGATCTGAGAATATCAGAAAACGTTTTTCGCACCCAAATTCAGGATCTTTATTACCTCACTTATACTAAAAAACATGATCAGCGTGGTTTTTTTGCTGAGATGCTTAAAATGCCAGCAATTGAAAACCTCACTGGCCAAGAGTTTAAGATTCAGCAACTGAATTTTTCTTATTCAAAAACCAAAGTAGTACGCGGCCTTCATGCTGAAGGCTGGAACAAGTTAGTAGCTGTGGTAGATGGCGAGGCTTGCTGCGTATTAGCTGATGTTCGCCAAAACTCTGAAACTTTTAAAAAAGTTGTTTACTTTAAACTCAATTTCGACCCTGAAAATGAAACCGGCCAGATGCTTTATATTCCTCAAGGAGTGGCTAACTCAATTTGCTCGCTAAATGGCCCAGTAAGTTATATTTATGGGGTTGATAAACTCTATAAAAATCGAGAGGCTAAAGATAATCTGGCCATCTCAATCTTTGATCCAGATTTAAAGATTCAATGGCCGTTTACCAAAGAGGAAATTATCTTATCTAACCGCGATCAACAAGCAATTACTTTAACAGAGTTATTAAAAAAATAACTGGAACAGTAAATTGTCACTAATATTAACTCTTAATAGTGAACAACAGCTAGCTTCAATGCCGTTGCAAACCACCAAGTTGATAATCCTAAAAATTTAAGCTGAAGAGGAATGTCTACTAATGAGTTTAACCTGAACTATAATCTTTATTTTGACTCATGTCTCGCTCAATTAAATTGCGCAAATAAACCGAGCGAGGAATTTTTCTATCCTTAGCAATCCAATCTAAATAGTTTTGATGTTTGGGCGAGATAAAAAAGTTAAAGCGAGCATCCTGTTGGTCTGCTGCATAATCAATGGCATATTTAAGCACATCTGCTAAATCATTTTTGGTGTACTCTAGTACTTGTAGTTTGTCGTTTTCAATGCCAGTGGCAAAATATGGTTCATAATCTTTAAGATGCAAGGCAATCACTGGCTTGCTGCTTTCCAAGGCCTTTTGTAACAAATAGCCCATGGAGAGACTGTGTAATGATACCTCTAAAATTACCAGATCAGCAGACTTAATATGCTTCATCGTGCGCTTAAAATGAGCTATGCGGCTTTTATGATCCCCTTCATAGAATTTTTTTCTATAAGTGGAACTTTTTTCATTAATGGTCAAATCATTTAGATGAGTATGGCCTAATTTTTTGATTAAACGATAGATTTGTTGATAGTTCTTTTCAAATTGTTTGAGGCCCCGGGCAGAATAATCAAAATAGACTTTCATGTTAATGATTATACTATAGATTTAAGATAAGCGATAATCCCATTTAAAATTCGCAGGTTGTTCTTGATTTTCACCATCATACCCAGAGTAAAAGGCACTACTGCTGTCTGGCTCTGGTTAGTAAGTCGTTTTAAAAAGTTGTCAGAAATTAAATGACCTAATTTATTTTTTTTCACGGTCAGATAATCCACGGCTTTCTCCTCTAAATCATAAACCAATTCAACTCGATCTACTTCATAATCAGCCTGCTGGACTTGCTTGATTTTTTTCGGATTATTAGTTACTAATTTGATCTGTTTACTGACTTTTAGATCGCCCAAGGCGTCAATAGCAGCTTTATAGCTCCGAGGATCAATTGCATAATGAAGTTTTTTAAAAGCCTCTACAGTATCTAAATTCAATTCATTTTCTAAATTCATGGCATTAATTTTCCTCAGCAAACCATGTCCCCGACCTTCTTGATCCAGATAAATGATCACTCCTCGGCCTTCTCTTTGGATTAGCTCAAAAGTTTGATTAAGTTGTTGCTTGCAGTCACACTCAAAGGAATGAAAAGCCTCAGCAAACAAGCAAGAGGAATGGATCCTAACTAGGCAGTTTTTCTGAGTTAAATCACCAGTAGCAAAACTCAAACAAGATTGAGAATTGTGAGAGCTACGGTGTAATGAAGCCTGGAAGTTTCCAAACTTGGTCGATAATCTAGTACTAGATATAATTGGCACTATACTAAAAACATTCAAGTATTAATTAATAACCCGGCATACATATTAGCATTGTCATTGACTAAACTCAAGGCTAGTTATCTGTAACTTGCTCTAAAAAACTCAATCCTCTAATCTCCTGCATGACCTCTTTAATCAGTTTTTTTAACTCGGCCACTTCGCCGCCGTCTAAAATAAACTCGCGTCGCACAAATTTGTTACTTCTTTTTACTGGTTCAATAAAATCAAATCTAGCTTTAGTGGCAGTGGGAATAAAAGAACGGTCGAGCTCAGTTAATAGTTTATAAAAGAGCAGTTGTCGTTTATATGGTCCGCGAATGCTCACTGGCAAACTCTGTTCTCGTTCTGATAAATTGGCCGAAACAGTTTTGCCTTCGATCTCATTTTTACTTTTAGGTCGACCGGTTTTGTAATCAATCACACAAACAGTTTTCTCGTTCTTATCAAGCCAATCTATACGATCAATTCTACCAGTTAAAACAATGTCGTCAAGCACGGTTTTACTCCAGCCAGTGCCAAAAAACCGCTCTACAAATAAAGGTGTTACCTGTTCATCTTGATAATGCTGATAATACTGCTTCAAAATCTCTTGACCATGAGCTAATCGCTGGCGATAATCTTCTGGAGTAAGCACCTCTTGTTTTAAAGCTTGAGCAAAGCTTTGTAAAAATTTTTTTAATGGTGGACGATGGCCTTGCTCTAACAAAAACTTATATTTTTGTTCCAAAGCAGCATGAACTGCACTGCCAAAGGCCATTGGTATTGGCTTGGCTCGAGGCACTCTCAGGAGAAAATTATCTACAAACTCTTGAGGATCGCGCAAGTAAGTGTTTAGAGCCGTGACTGATAAGCGAAAATCTTTAACCAAAGCTTGAAAAAACTCTTGCTCAGCAGTTTTTAACGGGCGCGCAGGAGCTGGAGCTAATAATTTTGCTAAATGATCGCTAGCTTGTTCCAAAGTTGATTGAGCCGTGAGTTTGGTAAATTCTGGCAACTCTTCTAAAAATAAACTAGCAGTAGTTTCTTTAGAGCGCCCTTCTTGTACAAACGAGCGAGGATAAGTAATTGTTACCTGTTTAGCAGCTCGAGTTAAAGCCACATAAAACAATCGACGATCATCTTCGTTACGTTCTTTTTTTGATAAATCAGTATTTTTTAAAATTGCCGCTGGCAATTTAATCAACTCCCGATGGCGATTGTTTCCCCATTTGCCATCTACAACATGCAACAAAAACACATAATCCCATTCCAAGCCTTTAGCCTTGTGCACAGTAGCTAAGTTAACTGCCTGATCTTTTAGATTAAGATCATCAACATTTAACTTTAAACCATAAGCTTGCATGGTTTGAATAGCTTGAAGAAAACCTGCCAATTTAAGATCATGCTGCTGCCACACTAAGGCTTTGATCTGCCCAAACAATGAGTTTAGCTGATTTAACAACTCTGGCTTATTATCTTGACTTAAAATCCAGTCTAAATAGCCAGACTCTTTAATCACTTGCTCAAACCAGGCTGGGAAAGTTAATTTTGCATCTAAGCTGCTCCAGGTTAACAACTGATTTAAAAACTGCTCTAGTTGGTTAAACTCCAAAGCGGTGACTTTTTTACCCACCACTTTCTTGCTAAAAGGCTCAAAACCAGCTTGAATAGTCTCAACCAAGCCTTGGCGGCTTTTACCAGCTACTCTAGCTAGCTGCATTACTAGCAACTCATCCAAATCAACCCAAGGATAAAGCATTAACTGAAAAAACTCTTCGGTTTCACTGCTACTGCGCAAATCTACTAAAACTTGAAAAAACTTAAACAACTGCTGTAAATATTCTTGTTCTAAAATATTAGCTCCTCCAGTAATTTCATAATCCAATTCCCACTTAGCTAATACTTCAGCTAACTCAGCCTCATCAGCATTATGGCGATAAAGCACTGCAATTTGATTAGGCTTAACCCCCTGTTTTAATAACTTGCTAATCTCCTGAGCTAACCAAACTAACTCTAAAGTCTGCGCTGGAGCCTCCAAAACTCTAATAGCTGGTAATTTACTCTGATAACCTTGAATTGGCTCTGGTTCAACCACTAATTGATTGTTTTTGATCACCTGCTGAGCAGAATCATAAAGAGCTTGCGGACAACGATAACCTTGATCAAGCTGCACTACTAAAGCCTGAGGGTAATGTTCTTGAAACTCTAAAATATTTTCTAAAGAAGCCCCTTGAAATCGATAGATAGCCTGATTTGGATCACCTACTACAAAAATATTGGCTTGCTGTCCCCAATAATCAGCTAGCTTTATCACTACCTGATTTTGCGCTGAGTTAGTGTCTTGGTATTCATCAACTAAAAAATAATGAAGGTTTTCTTGATACTCTCGCAATAACAACTGATGCTCAGTAAAAGCCTCAACCACCAAGGCAATCATGTCATCAAAATCATAACGACCCACCTGGCGTAATTGTTGCTCATAAGCCTGATACAACAAAAACAGTTCTTGATTTTTATCTAGCTGACGCTGCCAGCGGCGCTGCGCTGTTAAAGTTAGCTCAGGCTTGCCATTGGGCTTTTTAGCTTTTTTAGCTTGCGCTAGAGCCACTGCCTCTTGTTCTAAAATCTCTTGAAACTCTTTTAGGTTAATCCCTTCTCGCTTGAGATCTGAAATAGCTCTAATTACAGTTTTAAGATATAGATAAGGAGCATTCAGTGGTCTTAATAGCTCCAAATCAGTCTGGTCAATCAATTTTTGTAACAACTCATAGCGTTCTAAATCTGTTAAGGGCTGACTGCCTTGTTTAATAGGAAAATATTCTGGATGAGTTTGAATAATCTCTTTACAAAAAGAGTGAAAAGTATGAATGTGTACATAATAACCAGTTTTGCCAATTAACTTCACAAGGCGTTCGCGCATATTAGCTGCTGCTGAATCAGTAAAAGTTAAAGCTAAAATAGCTTGTGGATCAGTGTCGGTTTGGTGCAGAATGTGAGCAATTCTAGTAGCCAATACTTGAGTTTTTCCAGTGCCAGGACCAGCCATGACCATGACTGGACCTTCAATAGCATCAACAGCTTTTTTTTGACTGGAATTAAGTCGTTGATAAGCGCGGTTAAATGAACTGCTTTTAGAGTTGGTCATTAGCGTCATTATAATTGATTTAAAATAAAGCAACTATATTAAGCTTTGTAATGCTCAAAAGCTTTTTTAACCTCTTGAGGGCTATTGGTTTGAAAAAGCTGAACTCGTAAAGCCTTGGCTTGAGAAAAGCCTTTTACATACCAACCCAAGTGTTTTCTCATGGGTGCAAAGCTATATTTTCTTTGTTGATGAAAAGTTTGCTCATACAAATAACAGTGTTCTAAAGCCACTTGGATTTTCTCTGCTAAAGAAGGTTGATAATCTTGAAACACCCAAGGATTGCCCCAACTCGCCCGACCAATTAGTACTCCTGCCACTCCATAAGTTTGCGCCTTGAGCACTGCCTCTTGTCTAGACTGCACATTACCATTACCTAAAATCAGTGTGTCAGTACCCTGAGCTAACTCCACTGCTTGCCCAATAGCTGACCAATCGGCTTGGCCACTATAACCTTGTTTAAAAGTACGACCATGCAAAGCAATTGCTGCTGGTTGCATAGCTAATAACCTTGGCAGCCAATCTTTAAGTTGCTGCTGCTTATACCCTAGTCTAGTTTTAATACTAACCGGCACTGGTTTTCTCACAGTAACCAGGATAGGGGAGCAGGGGAGAGTAGTCTGACTAACTGTTTTAACTGCTGCACTTAAATCTGCACAATCAGCTACAGTTTTGCCATTAAGCCAATCTTCTACCCCAGCCTGAGTAGCTTGGATAATTTGCTGTGCCAACAGGGGAGTCTTGATCAAGCCAGCCCCTGCTCCACTGTTAGTAACATTTTTACTTGGACAACCCATGTTAAGATCAATGCCAGCAAAACCTAATTGACAAAGCAACACTGCTACCTGACGAAAAAATCGTGGTGTTTGTCCATAAACCTGAGCAATGATCGGCTGCTGATCATGATCATAAAACAACTCTCTAGGAAAATACTTTTGTCCTCGACACAAAGCCTCTACACTGCAAAACTCTGTATAAATCAAATCCGGCTGGCCATACTTTTTAGTAATTTGGCGAAAGGGATGATCACTCACTCCATCCATTGGAGCTAAGCCTAAAATCGGTTGAGTTAATTTTTGCCAACAATACTGGCTCATGAACACAATTTTAGCATTCTTAAGATTAAATTCATCTAAGTAGATTAATCAGCTAACAAACTTAATAAATATTGCAGATAAGCTAAAGCAGCTTTAGTAAGGTGCTGTTGATACCAACCAAGCCAAAAAGCTAACAGTTGCAAATAGCGCTGTTGAGCGGCCAACTCTGCCTGCTGAGCATAGCCAGTTAAGCGATCTAACTGATGCCAGGCATAATATTTACTAAGCTGCTGCTGAAACAACAACTCGGTCAAGACCTGCCGAAAAAAATTAAAGTCAACCAAAGGAGTTAACTCACTGCTGCCATTGGTTTGATAAGTCAAGCCAAACTGCAAAGGCTGTTGACCAACCCAACCCTGTTCTTGCCAGTAACTTAACTCACCTTGCTGATCATAAGCATAAATCTCTAAATTAAACGGGCCTAAATTGGGCTGACTAAGCTCAATTACATAAGCTCCAGCAGCTGGCTGAGCTAAAAACTGCTGCAAGTATTGAGGGCTACTTTCTCCTGATTGATCAATCATATCTTGCAAGTGGTCATCCATTAATTGAGTGTTGCTTACCAACTCACCTAAAGCATTTTTTAACTCTACTTGCAATCCAACTGGATAAACCATTAATAAATAACTCAAATCTGTTTGACTTGGGGTAAAAATACGGGTTGATAATAACTCAGTTTGATGCTCACTAAAAAGCTGGTAATTAACAAAGGCCGGATCTTTAATAAAAAGGTCTTGCTGATCTGCTGGATAACCATCAGCTACTAAAAAATGGCCAGGTATCTGCAGGATAACTGGTTGACCTAAATCAAGTTGGGCAATAACCGGTAAAAACTGACCTGGTAGTTCAGTGGATAGCTCAATCTTAAGTTGACTGTATTCTAACTTAGGCAAAAGTTGCTCTACAGTGGAATATTGTTCACTGATCTGACTGGCTAAGCGCATAGCTGCTAGCCAATTTAATAAGCCTTCTCCTACATAGCCGTCTGGCTGTTCTTTTAACCAAATGTTAAGCGTGGCCGGAGTTAACTCAGTGCCATCTGGGAGCCAGTTAAGACCATAAAAGCGCATGATCATTGCTAAAGAGCTTAAAGCACAACCCCAACGTTTGATGGTTGGTTGCTGAGACCAGTTGCGAGCCTGGTTGTATTCTTGAGCTGCCCAGGCAGGATCAACTTGACTAAATAAGGGTACATCTAACTGTACTGGCTCAGCTGTAGGTTTAGTCAAGTTGCGAATCACTAAATTATCCCAATAAACATCAACTGGTACAACAGCACCAGTAGCTACCCGAAGGGCAAACTTACCAGCACTATTAACATCATAACTAGGATCAGTAAACTCTTTAATTAATTGTTCATTAATCCAAAGCTTGATAGCTGGTCCTTGCACTGCAATCTTAAAATGGTAAGTCTGGCCATTCACTAAATTATAATTACCACTGGCAGCCCATAACAAATTTTTGTTTTGCTTGCGCACCAAATAAAACTGACCCGGAATAAACTGAAGATTATACCAAGTGCCAGGATCTTGATAGCCCCAAGTAATATTACGATCATGGCCTTTTTCTGGCCGAAAATCAAACTCAAACTCCAAAGCCTGCCATTGCTCGTCCCACAAACTGTCTTGGGGAACCAAATAAGTCTGCCTACCCTGCCACTGCACATAACCTCTGGCTTGTTCGTCAATAATCTCCCACCATTCCCAATGACCCTTGTCTAGCTGCCATTGAGTAAAACCTTGACTAAAATCTTCTTGAAAAACTACTGGTGCCTGAGTTTGTGCCCAAATCTTAGGTGGTCGAGTTAAAATCAACCCAGCCACCAACAACAGCCAATACAAATGTGAAAAACACCACCACATCATTGCCTTTCTGGGCAGCAAATTAATAACTAGTTAAATAACAGTGAAGCAAGACTGCTATTTAAAGATCATTATCCACAAGATGCTGACATTAACTGTAGCATTTACAAAATTGACCCTTTTTGAGTTATAAAGATTAATTAAAAAAAACGTATAATAGCTTTAATGACTAATGCTCAATTCCCAATCACTGTTATTGTTACTGTGCTTAATGAAGCCAAAACTATTAAAGCCCTGCTAACAGCACTAACTCAACAAACCTTACTTCCCAAACAAGTGATCATTGTTGATGCTGGTTCTCAAGATGAAACCGTCAAGCTAATCAAGCAATTCCAAAAAAACCAATCCTGCTTAAAGATCAAACTAATTGTTAAGCCTAGCAACCGAAGCCAAGGCAGAAACTTGGCAGTAAAAAAGAGTCAAACCTCTTGGATAGCAATTACTGATGCTGGTTGTATTCCTCAAAAAAGCTGGCTGGCTGAGCTAGCTAAGACCCAGCAGCAAAACCAGGCTCCAGTAGTTGCTGGTTTTTATCAAGGCCAAGCACAAACTGCTTTTGAACAAGCCGTAATCCCTTATGTTTTAGTCATGCCTGATCGGGTTGAGCCAGCAAAATTTTTGCCAGCCACCAGATCAATGTTAATTAAAAAATCTGTCTGGCAAAGTTTGGGTGGTTTAAATGAACAGCTCAACTTTGCTGAAGACCATCATTTTGCTAGAAAACTGCAAAAACAATCAGTGCCCATTGCTTTTAGCCGCCGAGCAATAGTGAGCTGGTTGCCCAGAAAAAACCTGACCCAATTTAGCAAAATGATCTTTCAACTGGCTCAAGGTGACGCTATGGCTGGAAATTGGCGTCCTAAGGTAGGCTTGGTTTTTTTACGTTATTTATTAATTTTTGGATTGTTATTAGTGCTATGGACGATCAACTGGCCTAGAGAACAATTCTTAGCTTTATTTACTTTGCTAGGTTTGATTTATCTTGGCTGGGCCATTGCTAAAAACCAACGCTATGCACCTCAAGGTTGGTACTGGCTACCAGTTCTTCAAGTTAGTGCTGATCTAGCCGTCATGGCTGGAACCTTAACTGGCTGGCTCAAAATTAACCTGAAAATGATAAAATAAAGGAATGGAAAATGTTGCCTAGCGTCCGCCTACCGGCGGAACTGGTCTGAAGCTAGAACAGCATAACAATATTGAAATTATTAGGAAGTATCGTCCCGGTGACCACCGGGAGTCAATTACACTAAAACAAAATTAAAATAAATTAAGGAAGTGTCGCATAGCGGTCAATTGCACTGGTCTTGAAAACCAGAGGCTCACGCCTTCGTGGGTTCGAATCCCACCACTTCCGCCATCGGCGAAAAATCCTGCAAAGTAGGATTTTTTGGGCGATGATGAACCGGGATGAGAAGTTTATCCCGGTTGAACGAAGTGAACACCGGGGAATCCCACCACTTCCGCCCTTCGCCCGCCGAAGCCCTGCCTGCGGCAGGCAGGTTTAGCGGAGGCGGGTTTTGTTAAGCTGAATTGACAAATTTATTATAAAAAAACAATTTTAAGGCTTTGGCGGACAGCGTCTGCTAGAACTTTTAACAGGAAAACTGGTAAAATGAATTCATGCTTGTTATTTATGCTCATCCCAATAAACTAGGCCATTGTGGCTACATCTTAAAAACTCTTGAGGCAGAACTTGCTAAACGACAAGTCGAATATCAATTAATTGATTTATATCAACTTAATTACGACCCAGTGATGAAGCCAGAAGAACACTATACCTCTGGTCACAAAAAAATTGCTAAAGATACTGCTAAATTTCAAAAGCTTATTAAAAATGAAGATAAATTTATTTTTATTTATCCTACTTGGTGGAATTGTTCGCCCGCTATTTTAAAAGGTTTTTTCGATAGGGTTTTGACTAGCGATTTTGCTTTCAATTATGATGGGTCCATACCCAAACCTTTATTAAAGGGGAAGGCTTTAGTTTTTACTAGCACTGGTAGTCCAGAAATTTATGAAAGATTAATGGCCGGTAATCGATCTTTGAAATTGGTAATTAATGATACGCTTAATTTTTGCGGCATCAAAGGCAAGGGTGTAGTGATTGGCAATGCTAGAAAACTAACTGATAAAAATAAAAACAAAATTGAAGAAAAGATTAAAAAATCGCTTTCCTTTTTAAAAATCTGACAGAAATATGCCAGGAGTATTAAATAAAAAATATCACCAAAATCGTAAAAAAGAATTGATTTAATTTATCGATTAAATCGTAGAACTCCTGAAGTTAAAAAAAATTATTGAAAACTATTTTAGTAAAATCGATTATTCTAAATTAAATTGTTTAGATATAGGCACAGCTGAATGGGCTTCATTTTTTTTACGATAATATACCTAAATTTGAAAATCAAAATGCTTACGACACAACTATCGTGCCAAAATCGCGCTAGTAGTGTCTCATGTATCGCGACCTAGCGAGCCTACAAATATTTCTCTGCCTCTTTAACATCTTTAGTGTTACCAATAAAAAGCGGAATGCGTTGATGGAGTTTTTTAGGCACGATTTCTAAAACATCCTCTTGACCATTGCTAGCATAGCCACCAGCCTGTTTTATTAAATAAGCAAAAGGAATGCCTTCATATAATAACCGCAACTTTCCATTGGGATGTTTTTTATCTGCTGGGTACAGAAAGATCCCACCTTTTAATAAATTGCGGTGAAAATCTGCTACTAAAGAACCAATATAACGAGCTGTTCTAATCTTGCCCTTAGTGTTTTTGTCTTTTTTTAAGTTATCTACATAACCACGGAATTTCTGACCCCATTTAGGATAGTAGCTTTCATTAATGCTATAAATGGTGCTAGCCTCAGGTAACTGCAAACGCTCATGAGAGAGAATAAACTCACCAATTGAGGGATCTAAAGTAAAACCATGCACCCCACCACCTGTGGAGTAAACTAGCATCGTGCTAGAACCATAAACAAAGTAACCAGCACAAACAGCTTGTTTACCAGCCTGTAAATAATCTGCTTTAGTTAATTTTTTACCTTTACTTACTCGTCTAAAAATCACAAAGTTAGTACCCACGCTCACATTAACATCAATATTTGAACAACCATCTAAAGGATCAAGATGTACAATATACTCACTGTGTTGATGATGGGCTTGATTAAAAACTACTATATCTGACACTTCTTCTGAACCCACTGCTTTAACATAAGGCGACTGTTTAAGTAGCTCAATAAAAGTGGTATTAGCAAAAACATCAAGCTTTTGCACCTCTTCTTGTTGCACATTGATCTCACCAGTAGCACCCAAAATATCTACTAGACCAGCTTTAGTAACTTCTCGAGACACTAATTTAGCTGCCAAAACCAGCTGGTTAATGATATTAGCCAATTCCAGGCTTTCACGACTATAGGTATTTTCGTGCAATAAATGACGAGTTAAATTTACCAGAGAAGACATAGAGCTCCTTTCAAAAATTAATTACCTAACTGATAACATTAGTCTGACTAACTATCAGTTGAGCATTTGTTATTCTTTAAGCTGCTGTACTTAATCAGCCAGTCCCTTAACCTCAGGTTGTTGTTCTTGCTGAGGCACAAAATCGGCTTTGGTCTTGTCAATCACTACTGGCTTAACCTGCTTAGTTACCAATTTTTGAGTGTTTACCACATTTAACTGCTTAAACATAAAGGTAAACCGCTTAACCAAAGCTTGGCGAATTGGCTTTTGCACTTTAGCAGGCAAGTCCCAAACTTGTTTTTTAAACTGACCCCAAGCTTTTTTGCGCAGCTTATAATGAAACTGTTCTTCAGATTGATCTTGACCCTTTTCATCTTTTTTAGCTTGATCTAACCAAGCATAGATCTTTTTTAAGAGATCTTTAGGGAAGGCTTGATGATCCATAATAATGTTTTGAAAACCAGTAGCTAAATGAACCTCAATTGCCTCTGATTTAGCAAACTGAGCAAAAAACTCATCTGGTAGGGTAGAAGCTCCATGTTGAACTGCTCCTCCCATCTGGTACTTGTCTCGAGCAATCTGTGAAATATCACGTAAGATAGAAAAATCCACATTAACATCTGCTAATGAGCCATCTGGCAACACCACACCACCATGATGAGTGCCAGTTTGTACACTAATCTTACTCATGCCAATCATATTCTGAGACAAACCTTGATTATATTGATCCATAAAAGCGGTAAAATCTGTAACTGTGCTGTTTTTTCCGCCAATATGGCCGATTTCCCCGCCTAAAGACACTGTGACCCCCTGAGGTTCTAAACTGCGGGTCCATTTTGTCAGCTCTAAAGAGTATTTAGCATTAGGAGTTTGTTGAGCTATTTCATCAGCCTGATCAAGATTAACCAAAGTGGACATATCAATATCAATGTTATAAAAACCAGCTTCAATGGCTTCTTTGATCAACTTTTTAATAGTCTCGATCTCCCCTTTTTTAGGTACGCCAGTTTTAGCTGCTTTAGCCTGAAAATGATCACCTTGAATAAACAAAGGTCCGGACCAGCCTTCTCGCAGAGCTGCTGCTGAAATCACACTAACATATTCTTGAGGTCGTTGGGCAGTGTAGCCAATTTCTGAACGGGCAATTTCAAAAATAATGGCACCAACTTGCAGCTTTTTGGCTGCCTGAAAAGCTGCCCTGGCAGTATTATAAGCCATCCCACGTACATTAATCGCTGGCACAGTAAAATCTAGTGGTAGTTTTTCTTTACCTCTAGCTAAATAAAAATCATTGATTGAAGCAGGAATAATATTTTTAGCAATCGCTTGTTGCCAAATTTGGTAACGAGCAGTTTGTTTTTCGTTTTGATCACCAAAAACGGCCTGATAAACTAATTGGTCAAGCTGTTGGTTGGTCATGTGACCTCCTCAATTAATTAAATAATTTTAATAATCTTATTAAGCTTGAACTGCTTTTACCCCTGGTAAAACCTTACCTGATAAAAACTCTAAACTAGCACCGCCAGCAGCGCTCACATAGTCGTATCGATCTTCTAAATCAAACTGCCGAATAGCAGCAATAGTGTCGCCGCCGCCAATAATGGTAGTGGCGCTAGATTTAGCAATTGCCCGAGCAATCTCTTGAGTGCCATGAGCAAAAAGTTTTTTTTCAAACACACCCATAGGACCGTTCCAAAACACGGTTTTAGCCTGTAAAATCAATTCTTGAAACAAACGAATGGTTTTTTCTCCAATATCAAGATACATTAACTCATGTTTAACTGATTTTTCATAACCATTAATTAAGTTAAGTTGTTGGGTTTTGCGACTTTTACTAGAACGAGCAGCAATAACATCAATGGGGTAAACAATTTTAGGTAGAGGAATATAGCCATCTTTTAACAACCGATCGGTTTTACTTTCAGCAATGATTTTTTTCGCAACCTCTACATAACTCACTCCTTTTTTCTTAAGATCAGCTGGAGTGTCTTGTAAATAAGAACTGGCTACATCATAGCCATCGGCCTTTAAAAAATTATTGGCTACGCCACCGCCAACTAAAACTACGTCAGCAATCTTGGTCAAGTTGGTTAAAGCTGCCACTTTATCTGAGATTTTAGCCCCACCTACCACCATCACAAAAGGTCTTTTGGGATTTTCCATTAACATTGATAAGGCTTCAACCTCTTTTTCAAAACCAAGACCAGCATAACTAGGTAATAACTTGCTTACCCCAGTGATTGAGGCATGATCACGATGAGCAGTAGAAAAAGCTTCATTAACATAAAGATCAGCCAAGCTGGCTAGCTGTTTACTAAACTTAGCATTGTTTTGTTTTTCCTGAGGATAAAAACGGAGATTTTCTAATAGTAAAATCTCCCCTGGTTGTAACTTTTCAACAGCTGCTTCTACCTTAGGACCAACGCAGTCAGCCACAAACTTAACTGGTTTATCAATCAGTTTCTGTAAATGCTTGGCTACTGGCTGAGCACTAAGTTTAGGATCAACCTGACCACCTGGTCGACCAAGATGGGTCATTAAAATCAACTTGGCTTTGGCTTCAACCAATAATTTAAGTGTGGGTAAAGAAACTTTGATACGATTATCGTCTGCTACTTCAGTGTGGTTTTGATGGTAAGCAAAGGGAACGTTATAATCAGCGCGGATTAAAACTTTTTTCTGAGCAGCAAGC
>WJLO01000027.1 GCA_014728425.1 Minisyncoccota bacterium
CCCACAATCACAAAACCCATATACTTTTGGTGTAAAGCCCAGGCAACAGATAATTGACCCAAAGTAATACCTAATTTCTCAGCAATTGGAGCCAGCCTAGATTTTGACCACTCAGCAATAATATTTAACTTTTCTGGTTCCCAATCTGAACGACCAATCCTTAAATCTCCATCCTTAAGATTACCCACACTTTCATAAACTTTACCAGTCAGCTGTCCTCTATCTATAACTTGATAGGGAACAAGCTTAATATTTTTATTCAACAAATATTGTGCAAAGTCCTTATCAATGCTTTGATTGATTAAGCTGTAGCGGTTCTGAATGTATTTAACATTACCATTCTTGTTGTACTCTTTCAACTCTTCAAGGTTTACATTTGAGACTCCAATTTCCTTTATCTTGCCATCATCCTTAAGTTTAACTAGAGCTTTCATTGTCTCATCAAAAGAAGTGTTTGGGTCTGGAGAATGAACAAAATACAGGTCTATAAAATCTAAATTCAAGCGTTTAAGCGACCTCTCACATTCTCTAATAACGTCATCATATTTACCGCTCTTTTGAATTGTTTGAAATGTTTTACCTTCAACGTCAATATAACCACACTTTGTCGCCAGGTAATAATTTTCTCTCGGATAATCTTTCAAAACTCTACCTAAAAGTTTTTCGACTTCGCCAAAGCCATACAAAGGCGCTGTATCTATGTAGTAACCACCCTTGTCTAAGAAGAGACGCACTAAGTCTTCTGCCTGTTTTGTGGTTATTTTATTAAATACGTTCGCTAGTGGAAAGGTTCCTAGACCAACTTTATTTTTCATTTTTTCTCCAAATTTGCTTTTTTTCATAATAGGGTCAACGTTTGTGTAGCGACCATCGATAGTAAAAGTGGCCCTGGACTACACCCCCACCTTTGTTCACCTTAGGCGTGCAATTTGATCGTAATTTTTAATATTTTCTTGCCAGTAATTTTTTTCAAATTCACTTGGTGGCAAATATCCAAGTGACGAGTGTAATCTTTCTTGATTGTAAATCTGATCAATGAATTTGAACAGGTTTTGTTTTGCTTCATGCTTGATCTGGTCTAGTAACTTCAATCGTTGCTTTTTTGAGGATGTTTGAATATTTTTTTAGGGTGTGGTCTGAGTCAGTAGTATTGATGAATGATTTTTTAATTTCACAAAGCAAGTTGTTTTCTCTAGTTGTTCAATATAAACTTATCAAAAAAGATTAGGCCTGTTCTTCTTCAAGTTTTTTTAGACGATCATTGTAATGCTGTAGAATATCATTTACTGAGTTTTCAGCTTCTTCTTCGGTCATTCCAGCATCAATAAATGATTTACGAATAGCATTAATTGAAAGATCGGTGTTTAGTGTAGCCAAGTTAGCCTTATCAATTTTTGATCTAATTTCAACTCGGTGAGATGCCATCAGAGATTCTCTTCTTCCCTGAAGCATATTGCCAATTTGATCTCTTAGCTTTGGATGATTTTGAGCTGATCTAATAACTTGTTCACCGTATTTATTTATATCAGCTAATGATGGAATATTATTTATTTCACCTTGAACCTGTTCAACCACAGTTTTTTGCTCTGGTTGTGGATGTCTTTGATCTTCTTGCATAGATTTATTTCCGTTAGTTTATTTTTTTTTATTTACATATTATAATAGGCACACTATACAATTACTGTCAAGCCTCCCATTTTTTTAGACACTAAAAACGCTTGAAAGATGCGCTGCTTCCTCACCAATTTGGGTTGTGTAGTTGTTAGGTGAAACTAGATTTAACGCCTCATGGGGTCTAGTTTGGTTGTAACAATTGATCCAGTTTAGAGCTCTGTCCAAAAAGTGGCCAAAAGTAAAGTAGGGTTGTTTTTTTAACTACTGTCAGTTTGAATACGCCCACAAAACATTCTGCCACTGCATTATCAGTCGGAGTGTCCGTTCGACAGAATAAAACAGCCATAGACTTTAGTTTTATCTGCAAGCTTGAACTCTAGCATATCTGAAACCAGCAAATCAGCATAATCAAGATCTTCATTGCTCAACAAAAGGTTGGGGTAAATCTGATCTGCCTTGCCAGGTCAGGAACACTCATTAGCTGCTCTTCTTGGATGAAGACCATATTTATCCATTACTCTAGCTACTCGATTGTGCCCCACTCCAAGCAGTGGCGCTGGCTTCTTAGGACCCAGAGTATCATCAGCCTCATAGAGATTTAATATCTGTTTTCTAATGACGCTATCTTTCTTATCTAGTCTGGACTGATAATAAAAACTCTGGCGACTAAAATTTAAAGCTTTAGCCAAGCTTGACTTGGTATACGAACCAAGTAGCTGAGCTTGTTGACATAACCCGATCTTTTCTCGAACACTTAACTCTTGTAAGCCGAAACTTTTTTTAAAATTTCATTCTGAACAGTCAGCTCTCCAATGATTTTCTTTAACTCCTCAGGGGATTCAGATGGCTCAACTTTTTTGTTTTTTGTCAAACACGGTGTGAGCTAACTTAAAAAACTTTTCCTCCAACTGGTAATAGCTCTATTGGAGATGTCGTATTTTTTCTTAACTGAGTTTGACCGGTGCCCCTTATATTAAGATATGTTTCTGTGAGAATAGCAGTTACCAGAAAGGGGTGAAAACATGTCAAGGAAAATATCCAAGAAAATTAAACAAGAGGTATTAACAAAAGCTAAATTTGGGCGCGTAGTCCAAGACTAGGCGTAATGTTAGAGAGGAAGAGAAACACGACATTGACTTGCTTTTAACCTATGCAGAACACTTTGTGGAACACCTAGAGGAATTGCTGATAGCTAGGGATAATCTTGCTCAACAAACTGCTCTTTTTGAGTTTTTGTTTAAGGAAATGCCAAGTTATGAAAAAGTAGTTAATGGAACCCCCAATTTAGCCCCTATTTTCAAGCTAAATCAGCAGCCTGCTTTATCAAAATCACAGTTGGTGAACCAAGTGTCCCTGGAATGGAACGACTTAATTGATAATCTTGTTAACATCTATAATACTTTAAAACGCTTTATTGGTTCAAGTGAAATTCAGCCTGCTTACGCCAAAACCAGCTTCTAATATTACCTGTATGGGTGTGGAACTAATAACAGGGAGTACCCTAGGATTTAAATTTTTCATTTTTAAAACTCACCCACTCATTCTGACTAAGACTCAACTTAACCCTTATATCTCCCCTTGTGTTTTGTTTTTTAAAATAACTTAACAATTATTAAAAACAAAAGGTGGGTTAAACATAGATTGTTGTATTTCGCTCATAAATTAGCAAACTCTTAAATCTCGCCATAATATCAATCTTAATACTCTTTATAAGCTAGAGTAAGGTGATTAGTTTGAATGTAGTCAGATTGCCCATTCGCTGATTCTTTAATTGTTATTTTGCATGTAATATAATGGTAAGTAATGTTAGGTTAGAATGATATGAATAAAGACAAAAAATTACCAGAGTTAGTTACTCTCAAGGAAGCAAGCGAAATACTAAAGTGTCACCCTAACACATTACGTCAATGGGATGAGAAAGGCATTTTAAAGGCAATACGTATTGGCAGAAGAAAAGATAGGCGTTACAAAAAAGAAGACATATTTAAGTTTTTAGAAAAAAATTCATAAATCATGAAATTTAAATTTGAACCAAACTTAGATTATCAACAAGATGCCATTAAATCTGTAGTCGATATATTCTCAGGCGCTCCTTTTGTTAAACCAGAGCAAGCCATTCTTTCAGAAGTTTCAGCCAACGTCTTAAAAATCAGCAAAGAAGAAGTTTTCAAAAACCGAGACAAGATTATCAAAAATAATAAGGTTGAAAATCCACATAAAGATGATGAGTTGCAGTTTTGTATTGAAATGGAAACAGGCACGGGCAAAACTTATGTTTATTTAAGAAGCATTCTTGAACTTCATCAAAAATATGGTCTTTCAAAATTTATTATTGTTGTTCCTAGTATTGCTGTTAAAGAAGGTGTAGTTAAGACTCTAGACATCACTAAAGATCATTTTGCCGAACTTTATAATTCCCTTCCCTATACATATTTTGAATATGACAGTAGCAAGATTAACCGAGTTAGAAATTTTGTTTTTTCCAACCACTTACAGATTATGGTCATGAATATGCAGGCTTTCAATACAGATGACAGGATCATCAATCAGGAAAGAGACTCTAATAATGGTCAGCGCCTAATAGACATGTTGGAGAAAATCAGCCCCGTATTGATTTTAGATGAGCCCCAACAAGGCATGGATACTAAAAACATGGTTAGGAGACGTCAAAAACTTAACCCTTTATTTACTTTACGCTACAGCGCTACTCATAAAGTAATGAAAAATTTGATTTATCGTTTGAGTCCTTATGACGCTTACAATCAGGGCTTAGTCAAGAAAGTTGAGGTCTTTTCTATTCACGAATCTAACACTCAAAGCAATGTCTATATTGAGTTTGAAAAGATTAAGCTAAGTA
>WJLO01000028.1 GCA_014728425.1 Minisyncoccota bacterium
CAACAACACTGGCTGAAGCTACTTTAACTGACTGATCCAAGGTAAAAGTTAAGCCATTAGCTTTTAAAACAGTACCTTGATCAAAAGTTTTCACTTCTGTTGTTTTATTTAAAATAGTAACCTTACCTTTAGCCTGCTCACCAATGGTTTTCTCACCACTGGTAGCTTCTAGACCAGTTTCAGTATATTTTTTAGTCACTAACTTAGCCTTTAATATTAATTCTTCTGGTTGAGATTGATCAGCTTCTGGATCCAAAGTAATATCTACTTCTTTAGCCACTACTTGATCAGCTGGAGTAATATTAATAGTAATCTCACTAAAAAAGCGCAACCAAACATAACTGATTGACAGAAAAACTAATAAGCCAGTTAAAACTCCTAACAAAATAATTTTTTTAAATGGCACTAATAACTTTGCTAGTTTTGATGGGGGCTTATTAGCTTTTAGCTTATCTAAATTAAGATTACTTGGCTCAGCAGCTAATGGCTCAGGTTGTTGAACATTACTAAATTTTTGATTCAAATCTTGATTGGGCAAAATGTATTTTTGATCAATTGGTACTCCAAAACTAGACATTTGCTTATTATCTTGCGCTACTTGAGCAGCTTGTTTATCTACTTTGTGTAGCTTAGTTTCTCCGTCTGCAAGAGGTAGATTTTTCATCCCAGCTACCACTTTACCGGCTTCTTGTACAGCCACCTTAAATAAACTATTTAAAGAAAAAATTTCTACCAATGGTGTAGTGGGAAAATATTGCTTACCCCATTGGTGACTTATTAACTGCTGTTGATTACTTATTAACTCATCCTTAGTTAAGTAAGGTGAGGCTAAATAAACTTGAGGCGGAAAAGTTTTATCAGCTTGTTTTAATTTGCGCTTAATTTGAGCCAGCCCTTCCACTAAATCATTGACTAAGTTATCACTACTTCCCAAGCGGACACTAGCTTTAAGATCTGCCTGTTCTAAAAGCATTAAATGCAAATAAGAATTACTAAAATAAACTAAAATTGAAGCTTGTTGAGCCTTAACTTGTAAAAAGTGTTCACTCAGAGATTCAGTAAGAATTACAAAACCTAATGGTTTGAGTGAGAGATCTTTAGTTAGTTTTTTTAATAAAGGCTTTTTCTCAGCTTGCAAATCACCAGCTTGAATCCAGTCTGGTTCAAAAACAAAAATTACTTCATCTATTGTTTCACTCTGCGGACCAAGTTCCTGCAAAGCCTGATCAGTTTTGATCAAACAATCATTTTCATTACGGTAAAATTTTTGAGCTGACTTTTCCAGAACTTTAATTTGCCCTGCTTCTACAGTCCATAAGACAGTTTGTACACTGCTTTCTAATAAAAGAATTGCCAAGAACAAACAATTTTCCCCGCTAGCTGGAGGTTTCTTTTTAGCTAATAATTTTAGCATTAACTCTATTAAAGCAAAATTAAGCAAAGAATGGAAGGATGGGAGAAAAAATAACTCTTAGCCTTTTTAAGAAACTAACAATTAACTTAACTCTCAATTCTTTACCCGAGCATAAATCCGTCTTACTCCTGCCGAAGCTGATTTTTCCTTAAATATTTCTATTAAACCAATCTCCGCTGTATTGCTCACATGGGGGCCACCACATAATTCCTTGGAAATCCAACCTTTTTGCTCATCTCCCTGCTTGCCTTGGGCATCATGGCCAATTGTATAAACATTAACCTCATCTGGATAACGTTCTACAAAAAAAGCTAAGGCTCCTGAATCTAAAGCTTTTTGTTTAGCCATTACCTGTTTGGTCACAGGCAACTTGGCTTTAATCCAGTCATTAATTTGCTGCTCTATAGCTTGTTTTTCTTGTTCAGTCAGAGCAGCATCATGGGTAAAATCAAAACGCAAACGCTTGCCAGTAATATTGGAGCCCTTTTGGCTAACATGATCACCTAAAACCTGACGCAAGGCTGCATGTAATAAGTGAGTGGCGCTGTGATAGCGCGTAGCAACTTCGCTTTGATCTGCTAACCCACCTTTAAACTTAGCTTCAGAGCCAGCTCTAGACTCAGCAGCATGCTGCTGTTTGTGTTGAGCAAATTTATTGTCTATATCTGCCTCTAACTTAATTTTATTTTTACTTGCTTCCTCAATAGATAATTCTAAAGGGAAACCATAAGTTTCATATAAATAAAAGGCTTGCTTGGCTGTTAACTCTTGCTTAGCAGTTAATAATTTGTCAAATTCCTTTAAACCTCTATCTAAAGTTTTTAAAAATTTTAATTCTTCCTGATCTAAAGCTTGCTCTATTTTGTTTTTCTGAGCTTCCACATCAGGATAAGCTTGAGCAAATATATCAACCACTGGTTTAACTAATTGCTTAATAAAAGGCTTATTCATGCCCAGGTTTTGACCATAACGTACAGCCCGACGAATTAAGCGCCGAGCAAAATAGCCTTGCTCTTTATTAGATGGATAAACACCATCACTAGCCAAAATCACTGCCCCACGAAGATGATCAGCAATTACTCTGAAACTCCTAGTTTGCTCTGATCTAGCTTCATCAGCCAAACTATGATCATTATATTTTTTAGCAGTTAATTGCTCCATTTGTTTAATAATTGGCAAAAAAGCATCTGTTTTAAAAATATCAGGATCTTGATTTGCTGCTGCTAAAATTCTTTCCAAACCACCACCAAAATCAATATTTTTTTGAGCTAGTTGGCTAAAACCCTGCTTAGTTTTCTTGTATTGCATGAAAACACTATTGCCAATTTCTAAAAATCGCCCACAATCACAATTTACATGGCAAGGTTGATCTTTATACACAGACTTTTCATGTAAACCTAATTCTGGGCCAAAATCATAAAAAACCTCACTATC
>WJLO01000029.1 GCA_014728425.1 Minisyncoccota bacterium
AACTAAAAGTAGCTAAATCACCAAAACTACCCACTTTTTTATTTTTGAATTTAGCTCCATGGGCCTGAGCGCAGTCTTCAATAATCTTGAGCTGGTGTTGACGAGCGAGTTTTTTGATTGCAGCTAAATTAGCAGCATGGCCATATAAATGTACGGGAATAATAGCTTTGGTTTTTTTAGTTAAATGTTTTTTAACACTAGGAATGCTGATGGTATAGTTATCAGGATCACAGTCAACAAAAACTATTTTTAAACCAGCTGAGGTAACTGCTTCAGCTGTAGCAATAAAAGTATTGGCTGGGATAATGACTTCACTACCTTGTGGTAAATCAAGAGCTTGTAAAGCAATTTCCAAAGCATCAGTGCCATTACCGACGCCTAAACAATATTTAACCCCAAGATAATCGGCAAATTCCTGGGTAAATTTTTCTACATACTTGCCTTTGATAAAAGCAGAGTCTTTGATCACTAAAGCAATAGCTTGATCAATTTCTTTTTTAATACTTTGATATTGTTGGTAGAGATCAAGAAATTTAACTTTCATAATTTTTTTACAATCTAAAAATCTCGCTGATTAGATTGTTCAATCATAAGTTCCTAATTTTTCTAGCTGGATTACCAACATATATCCCAGATTGAGTAATATCCTTAGTGACTACTGCTCCAGCACCAATGACAGTACGATCACAGATTGTTACTGGTAAAATAGTAGCATTAGAACCAATAGAGACATGATTGCCAATCTTGGTTTTTTGCCACAAACTACTATCACCGCCTGCTGGCTTACCTTTAGTGAATTTGTCATTAATAAACATCACGCCATGGCCAATAAAACAGTGTTGGCCAATGGTGACTAACTCGCAAACAAAACTGTGTGATTGGATTCTAGTATAATCACCGATTTTGACATTTTTTTGAATCTCGGTAAAAGGGCCAATCAAACAATGATTACCAATTTGGCAACCATATAGATTCACTGGTTCAACCACTTGGGTTTGTTTACCAAACTTAACATTTTTAATACCGATTTTTTTTGTTTGGTAGTCCATAAGTTCATGCTTATTTAATTTTCACTGCTTGCCCCATTTGCATTGAGTCATAAATAGACTCAATGATTTGAATTGTTTTCATTCCTTCAAAACCACTAGTTGAAACGGTCTCTTTACCTTGAAGAGTGTTAATGACATTGTTAAGGACTTTGTCATGATTAGACATTGAGCCTTTGTAACTTCCGTAGTCATTGGCTTTTGCTCCTTTGTTTAGTCTTGGTTTACGTTGGCCTTTAACTTTAAAAAAGGCTAAAGTGTTGAGATATTCGCCACCAATTTTTATGCTTCCTTTTTCAGCAATAATCGTAATCGATCCCTCCATATTACTATCATAAACAGCAGTACTATAGTTGAGACTACCAAGAGCGCCATTACTTAGTTTAAAAGAAACAATGCCAGAATCTTCAAACTCGATTGTTTTTTGATGATTAAAGTTTTTCCCTTGAGCAAAAACTTCAGTAAAGTCACCAAGTAAATAATACACAATATCAATAAAATGACTAAATTGAGTATATAAAGTTCCTCCGTCTAGATTTTTTTTACCTTTCCAGTCTGAATGCAAATAGTAATCTGGATTTCGATTCCAAAAACAATTGACTGTAACTAGATAAATTTGACCTAGTTTGTTTGCGTCGATCAATTTTTTAACCTTTTCTACTGGAGGATTAAAACGATTTTGTTTGACAATAAAGAGAGTTCCTTTGCTTTTTTGGGAAGCCAAGATCATTTTGTTAGCGTCAAGAACAGTTAGGGCCATGGGTTTTTCGCAAATAACATGTTTATTGGCTTTTAAAGCAGCTAGAGCGATTTGAGCATGAGAGGAATTTGGTGTTGCTACATAAACAACTTCAACATCTTTTCTTTTTAAAATATCTTGATATCGATCAGTAATAAAATATTTTTTGCTAAGCTTGTCAAGAGAGGCTTTTTTAACATCACAGATAGCCATCAGCTTGGCATTTTTATTTTCGGTAATTTTTTGTTTAAAGCGCTTGCCAATTCGACCAAAACCAATAATAGCAAAATTAATTTGTTTCATTTTTGAAACCAAGTTGCAGAATCAAATTTATAATAATTGTTTTAAGTTATACTCTTGCTGTTTGACTTGGTCAAGATAATAATATCATAAGTAAAGCTCACTAGAGTAAAACCCAGAGTTTTGTAGTTAAGCATTCTAAACTCTATCTAGGTTTAAAAACTTAGTGCTGATTGTTTAAATGCATAAAACAATGGTGATTTTTTTACTTAAAAATTAACATTAAAAGCTTGTTGCCAAAATTTTAACATTAATAATCGCCATAATAGTGAGGCTGTTGGTCCGTGGTGAAGTCTATTTAAAGCCTGATTGAGAAATTTTTGATCAATAAACTGAAATCGTTCAGGGGTATTTAATAGTAGTTTTTTAAAGTCGCTCCTAAGGCCTTTTTGCAACCAAGTTTCTTGAGCAGTAGCAAAGCCAGGCTTGCTGCTTCTGTTTAAGATTTTTTTAGGCAAAAAGCTTTTAAGACTTGATCTTAATAGGTTTTTACTTAAACCATTTTTAATTCGGTATTGATTAGGAGCAGTTAAAGTAAACTCAACTAAGCGATAATCTAAGTAGGGCAAACGCGATTCTATTGAAGCAGCCATACTGTTGCGATCATCAAACTGAAGCAGCATTGGTAGGCTAGTAAAAAAAGTTAATAATAAGTAATAATCAGTTAAATTTTTAGCTGGCTGAAGCCCATGCTGTTGAGCCAATTGATTATGAGGGTTAACAAGCTGATAGTCGTGAGAACTAAAAATTGTTGAGTGATGATTTCGATAAAGATGTTGCTTAGTTAAACTAGTTAATAGCCAATAAATCATCATTAACAAACTGGGTTTTTTGCTATGCTTTTGCGCAAAAAAATAACTCTCTTTCATGGCTTTAAGAATATGAAGTTGGTTGATTTCTTGATTGATAAATGGATAAAACTGACCATATAAGCCAAGAATTTCATCTGCTCCCTGACCATTAATGGCCACAGTAAAATGCCCTTTTTTAATTTGTTGATAAAGTAGTTTTTGCATCAAGATGCTACCACTGACAACTGGCTCATCGTGTTGTTTAATGAGTTGTTGAGTTTGCTTAAATAGATTATTTGGTTTTAGGTAAATTTGCTGAGCTTTTTTTGTTTTTACTTGGCTAATGACTGCTTGAGCATATTTAAATTCATCATATTTGGAGTTTTTGCTGCGAGCACAAAAAAAACTTTGTCCTCTTGAGTCAAGTTGATCGATTGTTACAGCAATACTAGAAGAATCCAGACCACCAGAAAGAGCAACAGAAACTGGCACATCAGCTCGTAGTCTTAATTGACAAGCATTAAAAAACAGTTTTTTAAACTGTTGATAAACTTCAGTTTCTGACATTGACTGAGTGGATAGGGAACGAATTTTTTTAAATGAATACCAAGTACGTTTTTGTTTTTTTAAAGCAAATTTTTTATTTTTTAAGTTAATTTCAAGATATTGTCCGCCACGTAGTTGATAAATATCTTGGAACAGTGTTTCATCAGTGTGGTTAAGAATCCGCCAAGAAAGAAATTCTAGCACTCGGGGGAGATTAGCTTTAGGTTGGAAGTTTTTAAGACTTAAAATCTGTTTAATTTCTGAACAAATGATAAAGCTATTTGGAGTCGGTTGATGAAAATATAAGGGCTTGATTCCGAAACGATCCCGAGCGGCAAATAGAGTTTGGTTTTTTTTATCAAAAATCACAAAAGCAAACATCCCATTGAAGCGATCAAGGCATTTTTTTCCCCAGCAAAGGTAGCTTTTTAGTAAGACTTCCGTATCACTGTTGGTTTTAAAACGATAACCTCGCTTTTGTAGAATTTTTTTTAGTTCTAGATAATTGTAAATCTCGCCATTGAAAATTAAAAAGTAGCGCTTGTTAATAACAAAAGGTTGATTAGCTGCTTGAGAAAGGTCAATAATAGATAATCTGGCGTGACCAAAAGCAAGTTGAGGGGTAAGTTTCATGAAAGTCTGATTGTCAGGACCGCGATGACTAACTACTTGAATCTGCTTTTTACTAATATTAGGAACCTGGTAACTAGCTAAAATTCCGCACATGTTTTATAAAATCTTCATGACAAATACTAATTTTTTTATTTAAATTTTCTCAGAAAAGCTTTTTTCTTTAATAGTTTTTGATAATGTTCTTTATCGCGATGTTTAATAACTTTAAATTTTGGTGAACCAACAATTGCTCTTTTAGGAACTCGGCCAAAAATAACTGTACCCATTCCAATTATTGCACCGTCCTCAATCACTGTGCCAGGACAGATCTTAACATGAGTCCCAATCCACACATTATTGCCAATCTTAACTGGCCTACTAACATCTTGATAATCAAACGGCAGAGTTTTTCCTTGATAATTGTGGTTATCGGTGTGCAAAATTAAATTACGAGAGATTACTGTATTGTTGCCGATTTCTAAGCCACCATTGGCCCAAATAAAACAATTTGAACCGATACTAACATTATTGCCAATTTTGACATTTTTCATGCCAGAAATTATGACATCTCTATCTATGCGAACATTTTTACCAATTTTTCCTCCTAGTTTTAAAATGTTTTGTCTCATGTAGGCAGAGTGTTCTTTTTTTTGCCAAGCCAGAAACCGTGTTTTCAAAAAATAAAAACAGCGGTAAATAAATTGGGATAGTTTCATCTTAATACAAATCGATTTTTTTTAACCATTTTTTCCTAATGTAAAAAGGAATTTTTTGGTAAAGTTGAAAACGATACTTTAAAATTTCCTTTAAAAGTTTTTTTGGACTTCTTGTTTTAAGCTGAAGGTTATATGGATAACCCCAGTTTTTTAATAATTGCTGAGTTTTAGGAGAAAAATAATTAACATATTTTTTATTAGTCTTGTTTATTTGGTTTTTTTCTGGAAATGGTCTGGGTAGTTTAGCAGCCTGATGAATCCATTGAGTTTTAGTTAGTTTTAAAAACTTATTGATTTGTGTTAAGACTTTGTCTGGAAAGATAAGTAAATCTTCATATTTAATAATGAGTAAATCTTGATTATTTAAAGTTTTAATTTCTGCAACAATACTAGTGATGAGCTGTTCCCAAAAAATTGCTGCTGCTTTAAAACTCACTTTTTTGCTAGAAAACTTTTGTAGTTGACGGTTTTGTTTTAAAAGACTGATGTTTCTTGGTGTGACTTTGCCATTAATTAGTCTAATGAATCCTGGGTGTGATTTCATTGAAAGAGCAGTGTCTAGGGGGTCGCGTAGCAATAAGATAAATTTAGCCTGAGGCCAAATTTTTTTAATCACTTTTATATTGCAGCCGTAATCCGGAGTTTTGTCGCCAAAGTATTTTGCATTTGGGTATAAAAATTTAAAAAATGCTTCAGTTAGATTTTTAATATTTTTAACTTTTAGTTGCGAAGCATGGGTTTTAAACTGTTGATAAAAAGTTTGCTGGTTTTGATCAGCTTTGTTAAGTAAAACTTCCAGCCAATGTTCGCCAGCTCCACCATAAATATTATTGATAACTTGATAATATTGATCAAAACTAATTGGCTTTAATTTAAATTTTTCATAAAGAATAGGGATGAAATGAGTTTCTGGCAAAACTTTTACTTGAGGATTTTTTTGCAACATGTTTCTTAATAACTGTGTTCCACATCTGCCGGTACCAATAATAAAAAAGGGGGGATGAATGTTTTTCATTTATAGCCTAAATCATTTAACTCTTGACTAACAATGTTATTAACGATGTTTATTTGTTGTTGGTTGTAGTAATTTTTCCAATCACCAACAATGCCTTTTCTAATCATTCTTTGTTTAACTGGTAATTTATGATCTTTAGTTTTTTGTCGATAGTTTTCTAAACTCCATTTCTTTACACTCTGTTTAATTAGTTTTTTATTTGGTTTAAGCTTTAGT
>WJLO01000030.1 GCA_014728425.1 Minisyncoccota bacterium
CATTAGGCATACTGGGGAGTTAGTCGATTGTGAGCTTGATTCACTGGATAATCAGCCTGGAGTTTATCAAATCAATTTAAGCAAACCCCTCTCAGGCATAGCTGCTGGTCAATTTGCTGTTTTTTATGCCCAGTGCCAGTCAATTGAACAATATGTGTGTTTGGGCGGTGCCACCATCCAAATTTAACTTCAAATCTAAGCTCTCAGCCTATCATTTTTTCAAATTATGTTATAATAATATATATTGTTATATATTTTAATTTTTATATGAAAAAAACCTTTATCAGTTTAATCAGTTTTTTAGCTATTTTTTCAGTTTACTCTGCATTTTTTACCAAATCTGTGCAGGCTGAATGGACTAATGTTTGTGGTAGTGGCTACACTGCTGATTGGAGCGGAAGAGACGGTGTTTGCACTGGCTGCAATAGAGGATCAAAGTCTTGCTCAGGCAACTATGTTTATAAATTTGTCTGCCATGGCAGAACCACTGAGTGTGGTGGAGGAGGAGATGCTCCTTTTGCCCAATATGGCCCATCTTCTTATCAAGCTATCCGCAATGAGCAATGCAATACTACTATTCAAATTGATGTTTTTAATCAATCAAATTACAGCCAGCTAGTTGACTATATGGTTTGGTACACTGGCCCCTGTCCAACTAGCACTCCCAGACCAACTGCAACTCCAGTTCCAACAGCAACTCCCACCAATACTCCCACTCCTACTAGCACTCCTTCGCCCACTAGTACCCCCACACCCACCAGTACTCCAGGGCCAACTAGTACTCCAACCCCAACTACACCTGAGCATCAAAGCTCCTGTGATGATTTGAGAGTGATCAGTGGCGATGAAGCTTTAGTTCCAGCCGCAGTTGAGCTGGAAGCACAAGCTAGTGATAGTTTAGATGAAATTCAAAAATACAAGTTTTATTTTGGCGATGGAGAGGTAAAAGAGACTACTAGCAATACTGTAGATCATACTTATGAAGTTTCAGGTGATTTTTCAGCTAGGGTTTTGGTCAAAGACTCAAAGGGTAACTGGATTACCAGCGATACTTGTCAAACTGAGTTGACTGTAAAATCAGTTCCAATTGAGTCTCATAAATCAGACTGCAGCGATCTGTTTATTCTCTCAGGGCAAAACACTCAAGCTCCTAGTGATGTTATGTTCCAAGTAACTGGCTTTGACAACAAAGGCGAGATTCAAGCTTATAAGCTGGAGTACAGCGATAACGGCAGCCAAACTCAAGAAGGTAATATTTTTGAAAAACACTATGCCAAAGCTGGCTCTTATCAAGTCCAAGCCTATATCAAGGATTCTAAAGGTAATTGGAAAGGTGGCGATGATAGTTGCAAAAAAACAGTTTATATCAAAACCAAACCAATTGTAACTCAGCCTAAAACAGGCGCACCGCTGGCTTTTAGCTTGTTTAGTTTTAGCTCAGGAGTGTTAGGATTAGGTTTAAAGCTGATCAAGAAAAAATCAATCAGCTAGCAACCAACTAACAGCCAAATCTGTGTCCAAAACAAAGCAATATTTACTGCCGATCCTGATTCTTGTTTTATTTTTAATTTTTTTGCGCTGGATTATTACTACAGTCATGCCAGTTCTGTGGGTCGAGACTAAATATCAGTACCACCAAACTTTAACCAATGTTTTTCATGTTCCTAATCTTAAAGCCCTAATTGTGCCTGATTTTAGCTGGCTTAATTGGGAAGAAAGCACCAAATACCCTGAATACGGCATCCGCATTCCAGCAATTTTTCTAGACGAGCCAGTAGTTTTTAATACTGATCCCAATCAAAGCAAACAATACACTCAAGCTCTAAAAAAGGGCATTGCCCATGCTTCTAGCACTGCTTTTCCAGACAACGGGGGGCTAGGTTACTACTTTGCCCACTCAGCCAGCGATAATTTGCGCATTCAATATAATGCTGTTTTTTACTTGCTGGGCAAATTAGAAAAAGGTGATGAGATTTTTATTTGGCATGAAGGTAGCAAATACGAGTACCAAGTTTATAAAAAAGAAGTAACCCAGCCCCAGCAAGTCAGCTTTCTTTATCAAGACTACGATCAAGAAACCATTGTCTTGCAAACTTGCTGGCCTGCGGGCACGACCAAAGAAAGGTTATTAATTTTTGCCAAGAGGGTGGAGAGCTAAACAAGTCAAGCTAACTGCAAGCTACTTACCATTAACTGTTTTTTTACCCCACTATTTGCAATAGAGCCCACTAAAATTTGACATAACCTCAGAATCTGGTATTATACATCTTACCTTTAAAAGTCTGACTATATGTCAGATACTCTAAAGATTTCACAAAGTTTTATACTTTAACAAAGCAAGAACAACTGCTTTTGGCAGTTTTGTTTTTTGCGGCACATTAACAATCTAAAAGACGCCAAATCTTTTACAGTAATTCAACAGTAAACAACGTAAATAACTTAAACACGTTTATCTGCATCATGTAAAGGTCTCTGATCTAGACATGGTGGTAAAAAGTCGTAAGTAGATCAAGCAAGCATTCACTATACGCCGAATGTTTGCGGTCTCGAACTAAGTATGTAACTAAGCTTCCAAGTTAATCACTTCTCGTGATTTATCTTGAAGTTTGAAACTTTTATTCGAGAGTTTGATCCTGGCTCAGGATGAACGCTGGCGGTGTGCCTTAGGCATGCAAGTCGAACGAGAAGCTACTCTTCGGAGTAGTGGACAGTGGCAGACGGGTGAGTAACGCGTAGGAATCTACCCTTTAGTGGGGAACAGCCTCGGGAAACCGGGAATAATACCGCATGTGATCGCAAGATCAAAGACTTCGGTCGCTAAAGGAGGAGCCTGCGTCCTCTCAGGTAGTTGGTGAGGTAACGGCTCACCAAGCCAACAA
>WJLO01000031.1 GCA_014728425.1 Minisyncoccota bacterium
GGCCAGGGTTTAGAAGCTTATATTACTCAACAGTTTGAAAGCCTGGGTTCTAACACAGTGATTATTGCTCCCGGAGATGTCTTTGGTGAAAACGGTGGCTTTAATGCTCAAGGTAGAATCAGTGCTTTAGGTCAGAATATTCTAACCCTTGATGAGCTTCAAGAAGTCAAAAAGGTGCGTGAATTTGTTAAGCTAGCTGCACCAGTAACTAACAACAATGAACAAATTGGCTTTCAGCAAAACCAAGAAAATGGCACTGTTGTAGGCACTAGTTATAACTACAGCAAGATCAGAAACACTGAGTTAGCCAAAGGTCGTTTCTTTAACCAAAATGAAGAAAATGGTGATGAAAAAGTGGCTGTTTTAGGGTGGGAAATCGCTCAAGAGCTATTTGGTCAAATAGATCCTGTTGGTAAAAAAGTCAAACTAGGTACCCAAAGTTACCAAGTAGTTGGAGTAGCTGATAAAGTAGGCAGTGGTTTTGGCGGCCCAAATTTAGACAACTATGTTTATATTCCCTTTGGCAGTGCCATGAAGCTTTTTGATCGAGATGACCTTACTCAAATTTTAGTGCAAACCTATAATAACGAGCAGATTGATGAAGCAATTACTGCTCTAGAAAATCAGCTTTTAGAAAATCTTGAAGAAGATGAATTTAGTGTTTTTGATCAACGTCAAATTTTAGACGTGATTAATGACATCTTAGGCATCCTTACTGTTGCTCTAGGGGGCATTGGGGGAATTTCCCTATTGGTGGGTGGCATTGGCATTATGAACATCATGCTGGTCAGTGTAGCCGAACGCACTAATGAGATTGGCCTGCGTAAAGCTATTGGAGCCACTCCTAGTCAAATTTTAATTCAGTTTTTAATTGAAGCAGCAGTATTATCATTATTAGGTGGCTTAATTGGCTTGATTTTAGCTTTTGCTGGTTCTCTAGCCATTCAATTGATCTTCCCAGCTAAAGTCACTTACCAGGCTGTTGCACTAGCTTTTGGCGTCTCTACTGCCATTGGTTTGATTTTTGGAGTAGCTCCTGCTAGAAGAGCTGCAAAACTATCACCAATTGAAACTTTAAGATATGAATAGTAAATTATGCAACTAAGAAACACCATTATCATTGCTCTTAAATCACTTAGCAGTAACAAGCTGCGCACTTTTTTAACCATGCTGGGCATTATCATTGGTGTTAGCTCTGTAATTGCCTTAACCTCGATTGGCAAAGGAGTTGAAGTTTATCTTAATCAACAGTTTGAAAGCTTGGGCTCTAATACTATTGAAGTTAACCCTGGCCCCGGGCTTGAAGGAGGCTTTAGTGCTGAAAGCCAATTTACTGCTTATGAAAACAATCCCTTGCGTCTTAAAGATGCTGCAGAAATCAGTGAACTAACTGAGTATGTTAGTGCAGTCTGCCCTGCTAACTTACATATTGACGAATTCTCCTTTCAGAGCCAAAGTAAAAACCTCAACATTATGGGAGTTAGTCATCAATTTAGCCAAGTTTTCAATATTAAAACCCAAAAAGGTCAATTTTACAGCGAAACCGATGATCAAAAAGGCGCTAAAGTAGCAGTGATTGGCCATGCAGTAGCAGAAGAGTTTTTTGGCAAACTTAATCCAGTTGGCCGCAAAGCTAAAATTGGTAGCAGCACTTTTAAAATCATTGGCGTGGCAGAAGAACAAGGCGGCAGCTTTGGCCTAGATACCTATGTTTATATTCCTATTAAAACTGCTATTAAACTTTATGATGATGAAAAAATTATCGAGATTGATGTCAAAATTAAAGATAAAGAGCTCGTGCCAAAAGCAATTGAAGAGATTGAAAAAAAACTACTTAAAAGACTAGATGAAGATGACTTTAGTATTATTGATCATGCTGAAGCTTTAAAAATGGTTAATGAAATCTTGGGAGTATTAACTATTGGTCTGGGAGCAATTGCAGCGATCTCGCTAGTAGTAGGAGGCATTGGCATTATGAACATCATGCTAGTGAGTGTGACAGAACGCACTAAAGAAATCGGCTTGCGCAAGGCTGTTGGCGCTACTCCTAATCAGATTTTAGCCCAGTTTTTAACTGAAGCAGCCTTGCTTTCTATTAGCGGTGGCTTAATTGGCTTAGGTTTAGTAAGTTTAGCTGTTTGGGCTATTCAAACTTATTTTCCTGCCACTATTACTATGGAGTCAGTAATTTTAGCCTTTGGGGTTTCTACTTTAATTGGCTTGGTTTTTGGCGCTGCTCCTGCCAAAAAAGCAGCTCAGTTGCCACCAGTTGAGGCGCTACTGCATGAATAACATTTTATTTAACTTGATCATCAATTTTTTACCTACAGTTTTAGCAACTAGCTTCAATCTGAATGATTAAGCAAAGTAAAACCAATGTGATGATTTTGGTAAATAATTATCGCCAAACATCTTAAATCCTCTTATCCATAAGATGCTGACATTAACTGTAACTATGATAAAGTTGCTCCTCGCTCTTGCTAAACAATCAAGAAAAATCAATAATAGTTTTAATGAGGTTAATCAAGATTTCTTTGCTGTTGGTTTTTTTTGTAGTGCTGGGTGCTGCAGGGCTTTATTACGCCAATAACAAGGGTTGGTTAGCCCAAACTCCCTTAGCTAATCTAGATCAAACAGAAATCCAGCTACTTACTCAAGATGCTGGCAATCAAACCAGAGTTCTTTCTGACCGAGCTCAAGAGGTTAATCAACATCTTCAACAAGTGTTAGGGACCTCGGTTCAGGTCAATGAACAAGAAAACGAGGCTCTACACCAGCGAGCCTTTGAGTATGGTCGTTATCTGTATTGCAAACAAGTAGTTAAGGAGTGGGAGGAGCAGTAAAACCACCAAATCCAAAAAATTAACTAATCTCAGTGCCAATCCAACTCTTGCCTACTAAAGCATGATAAAGATTGTCTTTTTTTAAACCCGAAAGAATCACTGAACCCACCCCTTGCTGAGCTAAATCTAAAGATTGTTCGATTTTGTGCAACATTCCGCCAGTAACATCAAAACCTTTGGTTTTTACCAGAGCGTTTTTTAACTGAGGCCAGTTTTTATTAGTAATTTTGGAAACTAATTTTTTCTCTTCATCTAAAAAGCCTGTTACTTCAGTAACATGAACGATTTTTTTCACAGGCCAATGCTGTTTTTGAAACTTTGCTGCCAAAAATGCCAAGATTTCTTCGGTGGACCAGATCGTACAGCCTTGACCATTATCAACCAAAACATCACCATAAGTGACCGGAAACAACCCTTGATTAATATATGCCTCCAAAACATCAAGATTAAATTTATCAGCTTGACGTTTATTAGTAACCACGCTATTACTCACGGCCCAAGAAACTGCTGGAATTTCTTCTTTAATAAACTGGTAAGTCACCAATCGGTTTAGCTGAGCAGCGCTGTCTTGGGTAATGGCCATGCCAATTCGGCTATCACCATTTACAAAACCTTTCATGGTTTTATACTTTACCGCTGGTACATGAGGAAAACTACCTCCACCATGACCTACAATAAAAAGCTCATTGGGTTTTTGCCTATAAGCGCGGGCAATTTCTCGCACTAATCTAGCCAGGGTTCCCTGACGTACTGACATAGGGATGTCTTTGTTGGTGATGATTGAACCGCCAAGTTTAATAAGTGTGATTGGTTTTTTGGTTTTTGACATAAATTAAAATAAATGTTGTTTAGTAATTTTTACTCCTTTACCAACTTTGCAGACAAAAATCTGCTTGACGCCAACAAAATCACTAAAGTGTTTTTGTAATTTTTTGATATTTGAAGACTCAGTAATTAAATGGACATTGGGGCCAGCATCAAGGGTGGCATAGCTCTCCAAGCCTTGATCTCGCAGTTTTCGTACTTCATGTAAAATCTCAACAGTAGTGCCGTTCCAATATAAAATCGGCGGCTGAGAAGTCATGGTCACTGCATGCAAAGAAAACATTTCTTGTTCAATAACTTGGCCTAAAAGCTGAAAGTCTTTGCTTTTTAAAGCTGTTTCTAGATCTTGATTATGTTGCAATACAGCTTTTAAACGAGCCACCATAAACGGTGAGCTCTTACTTCTGGCATGTCCAATCAAAGAAGAATGTTTTTTTGCAGCACTTTCGGTAACCAAGATGATGTTAGCCAAGTCCCAATGATCTTGATCATAAAGCTGTTCTGCATAACTGCTTTCACTGTTCTTACCTTGATGCCACTTTACAAATCCTCCATAAACAGACCTGGTAGCTGAGCCAGACCCAGCTAAACGAGTTAAAATTGATTGTTGTTTTTTATCAACCTGAATATTCAATGCAGCCAAGCAGGCTGCAGTTAAAGCACTAAATCCAGAAGCAGAAGAAGCAATTCCAGCTCCAGTGGGAAAGTTATTGTGCGAAACCACCTTGGCAAAATCTTTTACTCCAGCCAACCGGCGCAAACGCTTGAGTTGCTGCAAAACACGAGCCTGTTTTTGATCTTTAGCCAGAGTAGCTTTTGTTTTTGAATCGCTTAACCAAACTTCGTTTTTGGCATACTGTGGTCCAAACTCAACTGTGGTGTGAGTGAAAATTGTATCTAAGGTCATCGAGATACTATCGTTCAACGGTAAAGTTAACTCGTCATCAATCTTACCCCAATATTTAGAAAAGGCAATGTTGCTGGGAGCAATAGCTGAAGCTTTTAGTTTTGACATAAAAATAACAGGGGTTTTCCCTGCTATTTACTTAGTCGCAAAAATTAGCAAAATCATGCAAGCTTAAAAAGCCTGATTACTCTAAAAATCAATAGCTAACTCACCAAACAAACAGTTTAATAAAAATCTTACTTAAATTAATCAACTTATTTTAGCAATTAGAGCTTTTGTCGTAAAAAAGCAAACTTAGCAGCCAGACCAGCAGCAGAAACCCGACTGTCAGTGGAAAAAAACTGTTGTTGGCCTTGGGAAGACTGGTCAAGGCCATCGGGTAATAAACTTTTTAGCCGTTTTGCCACACCAGCGCCAGAATCAAAATACCAAACTGAATAACTTAAAGCATGACTTAACTGCATTTTAATAAAAGGGAAATGAGTGCAGCCAAAAACGACCGCCTCGATTTTATGAGGTAATTGCTGTATTAAGCGCTCACACTCGGCCTGAGTTTTGCTTGGTTGCCAAGCTTCAATATACTCCACCAACACCGTTGAGCCTAAAAGAATAAACTTGGTTCGGCTTTGCAATGGCTTTATCAACTGACGTAAATAATCGCTGTTAGTGGTGTTCACTGTTGCCAGAACCAAAACTCGAGAGCCTTGTGGTAATTTCTCACTGGCCAACTTCACTGCTGGCACTGTGCCAATAAAAGGCACCTTAAACTTTTCTCTTAAAAAAGCTAAGCTGGTCACACTCAAGGTATTACAAGCTAACACAATTAACTCACAACCTTGATTAAGTAAAAACTCAACCTGCTGCGCAGCCAATTGTTGTAATTTGACAGGAGATTTTTCTGAATAAGGACAATGTTGCTGATCCGCCAGATAATAATAGTCTAAAAAAGGCAGCTTAGTAATCAATCGATCAAGAATCGAAAAGCCACCTAGACCTGAGTCAATTACACCGATTTTCATGATCACATCTCATTAAATAACTAATCATTTAATTTCTTAAGTAGCTAAATCAATCTTTATCTTTTAATTGCTTAAAAAGCCTTGTAGTTTTTGCTGCAGTTGCCAGTCATTAAGCATTAATTCAAACCACGGAGCCAAGTCATATTTGTTTACTAATTGTGCCAAATTCAGTTCCTCCCAAGCATAATCACTGACTTCATCAGGATTCGGTTTTACTTCACCTTGATAAAAACCCACAAAAACCTGGTCTAATTCATGCTCACTAAATTGATCATTACATTTAAGCTGATATTGAAATTTGTAAATTGGTTGGATTTTAGCCTGGGTAATTCCTAATTCTTCACGCAACCGCCGGTAGGCACATTCTTGATAAGTTTCATTAGGCCGAACATTACCACAAACAGTATTAGCCCATTGTTTTGCACCCACGATTTTTTTATGACTGCGGCGCTGGATGAGCAGCTGATCTTGATCATTAAATAAATAGACTGATATGGCTCGATGCAACTGACCACTACCACGATGAGCTTCGATCTTATCCATTGTTCCAAGCAGATTGTCTTTTTCATCAACAAGCGCAACCTGGTCAAGGTGGTTTGATTTAGTTTGAGTCATGATTTTTCCTGCTGCCCGCCGTTGGGACTAAAGGTTAATCCTGAAA
>WJLO01000032.1 GCA_014728425.1 Minisyncoccota bacterium
GAATAAGCTGGGAGCATTAGAATTATGGCCATTATCTTTAGATCGTTTAGCCAATATAAAAATAATACCTTTTGAGCAAGAATTTTTATATGGGCAAGGAAAGTTGACGAGCTTGATTACATTAAGTGACAGTATCTTTTGGGTTAAAGTACAGGAGAGTCCTACAGTTTTAGAATATAATCAGAGCTATGATCCTTTGTGGTTTGCCGTAGACTCTAGATTAAAGTTTTTAGATCATGCAAAATTAAATAACTGGGCTAATGTTTGGATCACAGATAGAGATGGATGGATAATCATTTTTTACCTTCCCGAGCTAGTCTCATTATTCAGCCTTGGTTGTTTAGTTTTTGCTACTTTGGTTTTAGTTATTAAAACTATTAACTCTAAATAAAAAATCATGACAAAGAGACTGATGCCCTATGCTAATATCTGCGGCCCTGGAGAGTTGACTCAATTTTGTAAGGAGCAGGGGGTTAGATGCTTTAAAAGTTGCTGCTGCTATTGATCATCTCGGCCAGGTCGGGGAGGGATTGCACACTGGCCAGTCAGCAAGAAATGCTCAAATGAGAGCCTGTTTAATAGCAGCCAGCATTGACCCTGAGACTGTCCCAGCTCAATCCGTGCAAAAAGAGCTATACAAAAGCTGCGGTAAGTAAAGCAAACTTTACCCTAAAAAAGGATTGACTCGAATGTTTTAAAAGTGTCTAGTTAAGGCATTGGCCCATAAAACAGCTTGTGCTATGCAATTATTGGTCGAAAAATGTTGATTTGTCTCAAAAGTGTGTGATCAGGACAACAAATTGACAATCATCCCTAATTCTGTCATAATAGCATTCATCTTCAGGATAAAACTTGATTTCTAGAACAGATTTTCAAGCTCATGATTAAATATTTGTGATTTCAACCAAGCGCAACCCAATAATGAGATTTTTCTTTTATCTTGATCATTTAATTAATAATTACTAATTAGCCAGACTGTGCTTACAGTTGGTGTTAAACAAGGAATTTTATGTCAGACAAAAACACTTCTGCAGTAGATGAGTTGGTTGGCCAACCTCCGGCCGAAAAAAAATCCAAAACTAAATCAACTAAATCAAGTTCTAAAAGTAATAAGACTAGCAAGACTACTAAAAAAGCCAAGAGCTCGCGTTCTAAAAGTGCTAAAAAAAGCCGCTCCAGTAAAAAGCGTTCTAATCACAAAAATCAGCAATCGCGTCGTAGTAACCACCGCAATAATCAGCATAGTAATAAAAAAAATCATCACAATAACCACAATAGCAGATTAGAGCAGATGCCAGATGCAGATTTACCAACAGAAACTGTTACCGGAGTGTTAGATACTTCTCGAGATGGTCATGGAGTGTTGCGAGTGAAGTTTTCTGAGGATGAGCGCGATGCTTATATTTCTACTTCGCAAATGCGTCGTTTTCGTTTGCGACCAGGCGATTTAATCACTGGTCCAGCCAGACGACCTAAAGATAATGAGCGTTATTGGGGTTTGCTAATGTTGGAAAAAGTTAATGGTCAAGCAGCAGAGAAGTTTAGCCAAGAAAAAAGACCAAAGTTTAAAAGTTTAACCCCAGTTTACCCAGATAAAAAGATCAAGCTTGAGACTGGCCAGGAGCCTTTAGATCTACGTATTATTGATTTAATTGCGCCAATTGGTAAAGGTCAACGCAGTTTGCTTGTTTCTCCTCCTAAGGCTGGGAAAACTACTTTGTTAAAGCATATTGCTACTGGCGTAGCCCAAAATGAGCCCGAAGCTCATTTAATGGCTGTGTTAGTGGGTGAACGACCAGAAGAGGTTACAGATATTAAGCGCCATATTGCCAAGATTACTAAAGATCAAGGTGAAGTGGCTGCTAGCAACTTTGATGAAAGTGCTGAAGATCAATGTCGCGTGGCAGAGCTTGCTCTAGAACGAGCCAAGCGTTTAGTAGAGTTAGGTCAAGATGTAGTGATCCTGTTAGATTCGATTACTCGATTGGCCCGAGCCTATAACTTAGCAATGCCGACCTCTGGCAGAACTTTATCTGGTGGTTTTGATCCAGCAGCCCTGTTTCCGCCCAAAAGGTTTTTTGGTGCTGCTAGAAATTTTGAAGTGCCTGGCTCATTAACCATTATTGGCACAGCTTTGGTTGATACTGGTTCTAGAATGGATGATTTAATTTATGAAGAGTTTAAGGGTACTGGTAACCAAGAGGTGCATCTAGATCGTCGGTTGGCAGAACGCCGAATTTATCCTGCTATTGATGTGCGACGCTCAGGCACCAGGCGTGATGACTTGTTAATAGACTCAGTCACTTATCAGTCTATTTCAACTTTGCACCGCATGCTAGATACTTTTAATGATGATGAGCGTACACAAACCTTGATTAATCAACTGCAGCGAACTAAGAGCAATAAAGAGTTTTTAGCAGGATTAAAAGAAGGCTAAAGCAAAGCTCTTCCTGACAATTGTGCAGAAACTGGTAAAATGGACTGCAAATGGTAAAATTCAGGTTTAAGCCTCAGCAGTTTAGCTCTCATTTATCAGAGCGTTCTCCTCGTTTATTAAAAGAATGGCTAGAGTTTTTGCGCTTTTTGCATTCCTATGCCAGAAGCAGAGGTTATAAATGGTTTGCTAAGTTTGAGGTTTTTAAAAACGGTATTGTAGATATTTTGTATAAAAAGCGGGGTCGTTATGCCCGGCCTTTTTTGCATTTTGGTACGATTTTGTTGATTTTCTTAGTAGTGACTCTGGGGCCAGTGATCTTTAAAGACCCCGAAGACAAGCTGGGTCAAGCCAGCAGCCCGATTTTAACCACAGCCACTGCTTATGCTCCAGACTTTTATACTTTGCAGGCAGAAGAAGTGCGCCAATATCGTGGTGGAGAAGTAATTACCCATGTAGTGCGTGAAGGAGAAACTCTTTCGGAGATTGCTGATCGTTATGGGCTACAAGTAGAAACTATTTTGTGGGAAAACGATCTTACTGCCAAGACTAAGCTTAAGCCTGGTCAGGAACTGCGAATTTTACCTGTAGATGGAGTGCGCCACAAGGTTGCTAGAGGAGAAACTATTTATAGTATTGGCAAAAAATATGGCTTAGATGGTTCTCAGGCTCAGATGATTGTTGATTATCCTTTTAATGAGTTTTTAAATGATGAAACTTTTGAAGTAGCAGTAGGTCAATACCTCATGATTCCCGAAGGAGTCAAGCCTAGTGCCAAAGCTCCAACCCGAAGAATACCAGCAGTAGCTTATACGCCAGATGCCGGCAGTGTTTCTGCTGTAGGTGCTTTTGTTTGGCCAGCTTCTGGTCGTATTACCCAGGGTTATCGGTTTTACCACAAGGCTATTGATATTGCTAATAAATCTGGAGGCACTATTGTGGCTGCTGATGCTGGTGTAGTTACTGTAGCTGGTTGGGTTGATGGTTATGGTTATGGCAATCGCGTAATCATTGATCACGGCAATGGCTATGTAACCTTGTATGCCCACTTAAGCGCTGTGCAAGTGCGAGTAGGTCAGCGGGTTAATCGTGGTGATGTCATTGGTCAGATGGGTAGTACTGGTCGGTCTACTGGGGTGCACTTACACTTTGAGATTCGTCAAGGCGGAGCCCTGCTTAATCCATTAAGCTATTTAAAGTAGCAGATGATTAAAGCGATTTTGTAAGCAGCAACTTTGTAAGCAGCATCAACACTTTTCTCTCTGTCCAGATTAGCAACTAGAGGTTACAATATTAGTATGATTGATCTTGTTAAACTAACACTTATGGCTGGCAATGGTGGCCATGGTAAAGTTTCTTTTCGTCGGGAAAAATATGTACCCAAAGGCGGTCCAGATGGCGGCCAAGGGGGTGATGGTGGTCACATCATTTTAAAAGGCAACAAAGGTTTGGCTACATTAAAACGTTTTGCTGGTGTTAAAGAGTTTGTGGCTGAAGATGGTCAGCGCGGTGGTAAGCGTAAGCAAACTGGAAAGCGTGGTCAAGATATAGTTTTGGAAGTGCCTTTGGGTACTACTGTTTGGCTCAAAGCAGAGAATTTGCCTAGTTTGATTAGAAGAGAGCGAGCCAATGGTATTGAGGGTTTGTTTCCCAAGGCAGAGGTAAAAAAACAACAATACTTTTTGCAAAAGCCCACTCAAGGTATTCCTCCTTTAACTCCACCACCAGTTCAACCTTTGAAGTCAAAACAGGCTTTGATCACTATTAAAGACCATGGTCAGCAGGTGGTGGTTTGTCAGGGTGGTTTTGGTGGTCGGGGTAACACTGCTTTTAAAGGCCCTCGTAATACTACGCCACTAGAGGCAGAATATGGTACTTTTGGTGAAGTTAAAGAAGTGGAGTTAGAGCTCAAGCTGTTGGCTGATGTAGGGCTGGTTGGTTTTCCCAATGCTGGTAAAAGCACCCTGCTTTCTAAGATTTCGCGAGCGCGGCCTAAAATTGCTAGCTATCCTTTTACTACTTTAGAGCCTAATTTAGGTATTTTAGATTTAGCTGGCCAAGGCTGGTTGCCTGCAGCAGCAGCCAAGCAGGCCCAGGTGGCTAAAAAAGAACTTACTATTGCTGATATTCCGGGGTTAATTACTGGTGCTAGTCAAGGCAAGGGTTTGGGTTTTGAGTTTTTGCGACATTTAGAGCATTGTCAAGTGTTGTGGGTAGTGTTGTATTTAGATGAAGTAGTAGTTTTTGATGAAGATTTGAGTGTAAAGCAAAAAGCCGTTCAAGCTTGGCAGCAGTATCAGGACCTCCAACAAGAGTTGCAGCAGTGGCAGGGTGGTTTAGATACTAAGCCTTATGTTTTGACATTAAATAAAATAGATATATATACTACTGAACTTATTGATGCTGTAGTTAACCTATTTAAGCAGAAAGATTCAGAACACCCAATCATGCCTTTTAGTGGAGTAACTGGAAAAGGTTTAATTGAAGTAGTTAGAGAACTGCAACAGTATTTTTAAGGTAATTTTCCTTGATGTTTTTAAGGTATTTAGTATTGATCTTGTAATCTTTAATGTTTTTTTACAAGTCACTTTCTTCAATAGTGGGTTTTTCTTCTGGAGAGACGTTTAGCGGTTCATCAGCAGGCTGATTAATAAGTTCTTGATCATCAGTATTTAAGTTTTGTTCGGTTAAAGATGGCAACTGGGCAGAATCAGTGGCAAGTTCTTGACCTAGTTTGGTAGTTTGTAGTTGTGAGCTAGTTGCTGGATTAGGAGCAGTAGGGTTGGGTTGGGCTTGGTTGGTGGTAAGCTTGTCCAGCTGTTGTTCTAATTGGCTAATTTGTTCACTAAGCACCTGATAGTCTTCTGATTGAGGTGGTAATAGAGCTAAAGCCTGTTGCCAAAGATTAAGGGTTTGTTGGGGTTGATTAAGTTGTTGTAAAGTGAGGCCAAGCTGGTAATAACCCAAGGGCAAATCTGGTTTAAGCTCAATGGTTTGGTTAAACAGTTGAGCAGCTTGTTGATATTTTTCTTGACTAAAAAACAAATAACCAAGTTGAGCTCTTAGTAAAGGATTTTTAGGATTAAGTTTAATGGCTTGAACATAAGATTCCACTGTCCATTGATCAGCACCATCGGCAGTGTTAATGATGTTTTGGTAAACTTCTGCTAGGATGGTCCAGTTTTGAGAATCACTTTCATCTAACAAAGTAGCTGCTTTAGCTTCGCGAATGGCCTGGCTAATTAATTGGGTAATTTGCTGCTTATCTTGATCGGTAAGCTCGGTTTTGTTGGCCAGGGTTTGGGCTAGTTGGAGATTAACCAAAGCGTAGCTGCGGCGTAGACCATCAATATAAGGATTCAGTTTTACTGCCTGACGATGATGATTGTAGGTCATTACCAGGTTGTTGTTTAAAGCAGCTTGTTGAGCTTGGTAAAGTTGATAAAAAGCTAGATAACTACGGCCTAAACCATAAGCTAGAGCCAAGGTGGTTAATAATAGTCCAGTAGTAAGTATCAGCATGAACCAGTTTTTGCCTAACCGGTCTTGATGATTGGTGAGGCGAGTCACCACCTGCATGGCCAAACCTTTTAGCTGAATTAATTTACTGTGGCTTTGCTGTTGTTGTAGCCAGTAAGCCAAAAATACTGCTTGCAAGCTAAACAGTACAGTGTTGCCAGGAAAAAACAATTGTAAAGCAAGGCTGGCTGCTAGTAACCAAGCTGTGATTGAAGCTTTGCTTAGTTTTAACTGGTGACTAGTTTTGAGCTGGCGAATAATGGTATAAACCAAGGCCAACCAGCTTAAAAGTCCGCTAATGCCCAAATTTACAATCAAGGTTAAAGGTAAGTTGCTGGCGTTGTTAAAGACTATTTGCCAGTAAGCATGACTGTTAAGCCACAGCGGTTTAAATTTTAAATAAGTGTTGGTGTAAGACTCAGGTCCAGTGCCAATCAAAGCAGTTTTGGGAGAGCGTAAAGCATCAAGAGCAATAGACCAGCTGGCTTGCCAGGGGAGTAGTCTAAGGGCGGCTACTTGGCCGGGTAAAACTGCCCAGATATGTAGGGCTAAACCAAAGATTAAAATAGGTGTTAGCAGTAGATGTAGAGAAGAGATCACTCTTTTTTTAACAATGGTCAAGCCAATGCCTAACAAAGCCAAGCCAATGACTTGAGCAGCAATTAAGGGTGATCCTGCGAGGTTAAAACTTAAATTGGAGGCAAGTTGAAAGCCAGTTAATTGACTAATCAGTTTACTAGAACCAAAGCCCAAAAACTGCAGTAAGCTGCTTACAGTTAACAGCCCACCAGCAATGACTAAAGCATTAATGAGTTTGTTTACTGCTGGTTTTTTAAGCAAACTACTGCCAGTGATCACCAATAAGACTAGGCTTAAATAAACTCCGCCTTTACCAAGAAGGGCCTCTACAGGATAAGAACTATGAGCAAAAGCACTAATTAGGGTAATCAGGCCCCAACAAAGTAAGGCTGCTACTACTGGATTCCAAATCAATCTTAAGGTTTTGGTTTTGAGACTGTTGCTTAAAAACAAAATTATAATTAATAGAGTAATGGTGAAAAACAGGTAGAGTTTAGTATGGACAATAAAATTAAGAGTGAGAGGAATCACTATTAAAGGAGCTAGGATAACTAGGGCTAATAATAGCCACTCAGTTAATTGGGCAAGTGAGGTAGCAAACGCATTGTTTTTCATCTTTAGAAAGTATATAGTAGTATTAATGATTGGTCACTAATGATCAAGTAGTAAACGGGAGTTGAAAGGTTGCTTAACGTAGTTAAAATTGACAGTTTTGCTAGAGTGAGTTTGCTGATTATTAGCATTAACAGACCAAAGCTGTTACCAGTTTGATAATTAACTATGAACCTGACCCTGCCTTTTAATCAAGCCTTGATTAGTAAAGATTCTTCTCAAGCTGGGTTGACTTTGATTGAGTTGTTGGTTATTGTTACTATTATTGCGGTAGTGTTGATTTTATTGGTGCTATCAATTCCTCGCCAACTAGGTCGTGCTCGTGATTCTCAGCGTAAAAGCGATTTAGAAAAGATTAAAGTAGCTTTTGAAGATTATTATAATGACCATCATTGTTATCC
>WJLO01000033.1 GCA_014728425.1 Minisyncoccota bacterium
CACTTACAGCAAATCAAACTGCCTCAAAAAGCTTCTTGGACTCAACAAGTCTATCATTTATTTGTCATCCAAGCCCAGAAACGAGATCTATTGCAACGCTTTTTAAACAAAAACCAAATCGAAACCGGCGTTCATTATCCTCGAGCTCTACCTAATACTCCGGCTTACAAACAGTTTAAGAGCCAATGCCAAGACTTCTTCGCCTGTAAAGTAGATAAAAAACTACTTAGTCTTCCAATGGGAGAACACTTAACAAACAGTCAAGTCAATTATGTAGTTGAAAAAATTAAAAAATTTTATGAATAAAAATCGGCCTTTAGTTAGTGTTTTAATCGGAACTTATAATCGAGCCAAACTATTGCCTCGCTGTTTAAACAGCATTTTACAACAAACTCATAAAAATCTTGAAATCATTGTTGTTGATGACCACTCTCAAGACGAAACCCCAGTAGTTTTAAAAAAATACCAGCAAAAATACCCACAAAAAATTCGTTATTTAGTTAATCAAAAAAATCGTGGCATTTCTTTTAACAGCAATAAGGCCTTTCAACTGGCTAAAGGAGACTATTTAGCTCTTTGTGGCGATGATGATCAGTGGTTTAACAAGCACAAACTTAACAAACAATTGGCAATATTCAAAAAAAATCCTCAGATTGGTTTAGTAGGTACTTGGTGGTATGAAATCAAAAATAAAAAAATCTGGCGACACCACCAGCCAGTTTTGCCTAAAAACTTAAAAGCAAAAATACTTCGTGGCAATGGCCTTATTGGCGGCTCTACTGCTTTAGTCAGTCGTCAAGCTTGGGAGCAAGTAAATGGCTTTGATTCTCAGATGCCTAAGGGAACAGATTCTGATTTATTTCGTCGAATTATTTTTGCTAATTTCCAAGTTGGTATTGTGCCAGAGTATTGCGTCAAAATGTATGTTGGTGGCCATCCAAGAATGACTTCAGTTAACTCTTTTAAGAGTTTAAAAAAATCTTTTAGCGCTCACTTACGAACTATTATTAAATTTAATATCTGGTTTTTGCGCTACCCTCAAGCACTTTTTCGTCGCTTAATAATTCTACTCGGCCAGACTTACCAAGTATTAATCAGTTATGGACAAAACCCAACAAAAGCAAGAAACTGAATACCAATTCCCTTATCATTATCTTGCTCACTATCAGAATTACTTTACACAAACTTATAACTGGCCCTTTGGCATTAGCTATGTTAGTACTTTAGAATTTTTGATTAATCAACTTGCTCAATTAAAATGGCAAAGCTTAGCTGATGTTGGTTGTGGCGATGGCAGGCTAGTTAAAGAGCTGGCTTATAGGTTTCCTCAACGAAAAATCGTTGGCATTGATTATTCACCAACAGCAATTAAATTAGCTCAAGCCCTAAACCCTAACTTAAATTTTTTAAAACAAGACATTACTGATAAAAACTTTAACCAGCAATATGAAGTCCTAACCTTGATTGAAGTTTTAGAACATATCCCTTTACAACAAATAAAAAAATTTATTACCGCCCTAGTTAAGCTTCTCAAACCAAAGGGCTATTTACTTATCACTGTACCTCACCAAAACAAACCTTTACAACAAAAACACTATCAACATTTTACTACTAGTAAGCTAGAAAAAATATTTAATAAGCAATTTAAGATAAAAAAAATCACTTACTTTGAAAACAGAAAAGTTAAGCTGGCTGGTTTAATTCATTTATTATTAACTAATAAATTTTTTATTCTCAACTATCAACCACTAAAAAACTTTCTTTATTGGTTGTACAAAAAACATTGCTTTGACGCTCAAGAAGATTCCTGTGGCAGAGTATTTATGCTCTTGCAAAAAAAGGCTCAGGCATGAACAACCCCTTAGTAACAATCTGTATCACTACTTATAACCGAGCACAGCTATTAACAGCTGCAGTTAGATCGGTTCAAGATCAAACCTACAAAAATTTAGAGATTATTATTATTAATGACCATTCTACTGATCAAACCCCACAAGTGATCAAAAAACTGCAAAAAAACGACTCAAGAGTCAGGGTTTTCACTCACCGTACCAACCAAGGGTTAGCAAAAAGCCGAAATCAGGCCATTCGGGCGGCTCATGGGAAATACTTTAGTTTTCTGGATGACGATGACCTCTGGGACAAAGACCTAATTGATAATTTTGTTCAATTAGCAGAAAAACACAACTCACAATGGTGTTTTTGTGCTGGTAATAAAATCACGGTTTTTAATCAGCAATATTGCGTAATTCCTACCTTTAATGGTTGTTTAAAAAAATATTTAAAACTGGGTTATACCCCACCAGTCTCTGCACAGTTCTATTTTACTCAAACACTCAAACAGCTGGGTGGTTATCATGATCAAATTAAATCTGGAGTTGACCACGATCTTTGGATCAAGCTAGCAATTAACAACACCAAGATCAAAAGCCTGCCATATTGTAGTGCTTATTCCAATCCCAATAACAAAACTATTAACCGAATGACTACTCAGTATCAACAAAGAGTGCAAAAAATAAAAAAATCTTTAAAAGTTTGGCAGCCCTTATTAACAAAACATTTTGGTAAAAAATTTTATCAACATTTTCTACAAAGCTATTTCTATATTATTGAGAGAGACTTCCTAGTTCGCCAACTGCAAAAGCATCAGTGGAAAAAAGTTTGGCAACACTTTCAACGCAATCCACAAAAAAAATTACTAATGAAATATCTTATTAAAGGCTTAATAAAAATTACTAAACAACGGTTTATTAAAAATAAAAAAAAATTAATCAGGGTCAATCTTCAGCCTAACTTTCCTGCTTTTTAAGCTTTTGCTTTACTTGCTTCTCAACCCAACGATATGTTTTTTGCAAACCTTTTTCCAAACTTACCTGAGGCTTCCAGCCCAAAACTTTTTTAACCTTAGTGTTATCAGAATTTCGCCCTCTTACTCCTTGCGGGCCTTTAACATGCTTTTTTTTCACTTTTATACCAGCTGCTTCAGCCACTATCTCAACCAACTCATTAATGGTCACTAAACGATCTTGGCCAATATTTAAAGGTTGGTCATAATCAGACATCATTAACTGATAAATACCTGTTAAGCAATCATCAATATAGCAAAATGATCGAGTTTGTTGGCCGTCTCCCCAGACCTCAACCTCAGGGTTCTTAGTTAACTTAGCATAAGCAACTTTACGACAAATCGCAGTTGGCGCTTTTTCTCGCCCTCCTTCCCACTTACTTAAAGGGCCAAAAATATTATGAAAACGAGCAACTCGAGTTTCTAAGCCATGTTCTTGCCCATAATATTCAACCAGCTTTTCTGTTACTAGTTTTTCCCAGCCATAAGCATCTTGAGGATCAGCTGGGTAAGCATCTTTTTCTTTTAAAGGAGTAACTGTGGCTTTTTGTTGCAAATAATTAGGATAAATACAGGCTGAGGAAGCATAAAAGTATCTACTAACTCCTGATTTGCTAGCAGCATCAACTGTATGAAGGTTAATCAAAGCATTATTATGCAAGATACGAGAATGATGTTTAGAAATAAAACCCATCCCGCCCATGTCAGCAGCTAGAGCATAAACATGATCCATGTTCTGACAAGCTTGCAAAGCATTGGCTTTTTCTTGTAAATCAAGCAATAAAAACTCATCTGCCTGGGTTGATTCAAACTCAGGTTTAACAATATCCACTCCTCTCACCCAATAGCCTTTGTCTTTTAAGAACTTTACTAAATGATGACCAATAAAGCCGCCAGCTCCGGTAACTAAAACTTTAGTTTTGTTTTTATTTTTTTTCATAATAAATAGCTAATTACTTAATTTGCATGACTAACAACCTACAAGATCTTGAAAAACTTTTTGATTATACTGTTGAATAAAATAACTAATTAATTTAGAGGCCTGAAACTCGAGCCAATTCATATAACCTTGTTGCATTTGCTTGTAGATCTTGCGATTACGCGCCAGATTGGCTGGATCTGAAGAGTTAGCCCCTTCTCTAACCATATAGTCGCAAATCGCGCGATCAAAAAAAAGCCATTGAGTTTTGTTTCTCAATCTTAACCACATTTCTTGATCCATGGCATAAATAAGATTTTCGCGAAAACCACCGTATTTTTCAAAAATTTTCTTCTTAATAAACACAGTTTGGTGAGGAATAAAATTAAAAAATTTTAAAAGATAAGCATTAGCCTGTTGCAAAAACCAGCGGCGTGGGTGGATGCCAATTAACTTACGATCTTGATTAATCACTTTTGCTTTGGCATAAATCCAATCTGGCAAATCATGGGTAACTAAAAAATCATGCACGTCTTGAAGAACCTTTTGATCTGCAAAATTATCATCACTGTTTAAATGAATTAGATATTTACCTTTAGCTTTTTTAATTCCAAAATTAAAAGCATGGGAAATTCCCTGAGGTTTAGTTTGATAAAAACGCACCTTTTTCCCAGCTTGACGCTGATATTTTTTAATCACACTTTTGGTCTTATCTTTAGAACAACCGTCAATAAAAACATGTTCATAATCAGAAAAACTTTGCTGCTTAACTGAATCAATGTTTTTTTGCACAAATTTAGCAGAATTATAGGTACAGGTAATAATAGAAAAAAATGGCTTTTTCATTATTGCTTTCTGGTTTTCAAATATTGTTTATTAAGTTTATTAACTTTTTTTAATAAAGGCAATTGACTAAATTTACTAAAACCAGCTAAGTCTTTAGCCAAACACTTACCTCCAGCTCCTCGTCCGCCTTGATGAAAGATCTCTAAATGATAAGGAGCAATCATTTTATCATGCTTCACAATTGATTTAACCTGTTCATAATTAATTTGCTGCTGCTGACAAAAATCAAAAAACTGATTAGCATAAACCACCTTTGTAGCATAAAAACAATTACGAAAGTATTTTACTGCCTCTGCTGTTTGACTAGCAACCAACTTAGCTAACTTAGCCTGCGGTAAGCTGGCTAATACTTTTTTAGCTAATTTGTGATCTGACTTACTCACACAACCAACTAACTGCATTTCTGGCTTAACAAAATCTTGCCAAGCAGTTTTTTCTGTTAAAAATTCAGGATTAACTAAAAATCGATGTTGAGTATATTTTTGTTGAAGCTTTTGAGTTGTCCCAGGAAGAACAGTAGATTTAATAATAATAACCTTTTTACCATTTAAAGATTCTACTGCTTGTTCTACCAATGACAAATCAAAGCTTTTAGCCTGTTGATCAAATGGCGTTGGCACACAAACAAACACCCACTCTGCCTGCTGATTAACCTCTTCTAGACTATGCACTCTTCTTTGCGGAACAACATCATACACTAAGGCTTGTTTAAACCATTGATGCAACACTGAGCCGACCATTCCATTGCCAAGAATAGCGATGTTTTTTTGCTGATTCATAAAATGATATTCTAACTATAACAAGTTATTAAAAAACAAACAACTCAAATTTGTTTTAAGACTTGAATATTATTTTGATAGTTAAATTTTTTAATAATAGCTAAACTTGCTTGACCAGATTTCACCAACTGTTGCTGGTTTTTAATTAGTTTAATCAACTTGGTTTTTAAATCTAAAATGTCAGCTGGATCAATCACATAGCCATTAACACCATCTTTTACTAAATCAACACTGCAGCCAGCATACTTACTCACTAGCACTGGCTTAGCAGCACACATAGCTTCATTAACCACAATTCCCCAATTTTCTTGCCAAGAGGGCAGGAGAAAAACATCAGCTGTAGCATAATAATTTATCAACTCCTGATTAGCCACAAAACCTAGTAAATTAACCTGGCTTAGCTGATGGGTTTTAATAAATTCTTTTATCTGTGCTTCTAATGGACCATAGCCAATCAATAGCCAATGTAAATGTTGTTTATTTTTAAACTGCTTGGCCAGTTCCAATAAAGGAAAAATGCCTTTTTCTAAACTAAAACGACCTACATATAAAACCAATCGATCTTGGTTACTAAGACGGAATTTTTTTCGCAAAGTTTTTCGTTGCTTTTGAGCTTGTTTTTTTGCCTGATTAATAAAAAAGTCATTATCAACAGTATTATAAGATACTAAAATTTTTTTTGGCGTTGCTCCAAGTTCAATTAAATAGTCTTTAGCTCTTGTACCACCGGCAATCAAACCATCTACTGATTTAACTAAAAACTTAATCAGTGGTTTAGTTAAAGTTCGTTGCCAGCTTGTCTCATAGCTAGTACTTTGGCTCCACAACCAAAAAGGAGTTTTATTTAACTTCGCATAAAACCAAGCTTGAAAAGTAGCTGAATGATTCCAAGAAATAGTGATGATCTTTGTTGGTTGATCTTTTTTTAATTGTTGCCAAAGTCCTTTGCTAAAATGGAAATAGTTATGATGAACGCCAGGAAAATAAATCTTAAACCCTTTTAAAAACAAGTGTGGAAAATTTAACTGAAAGTCTTTTTGTTGCCAACGACGATTTTGAGCTGGTTGAGCCAAATAATAAACCTTAATACTCATGCCTGCTTTAGCCATAGCATTAAAGAGTTCAGTTTTATAAGGATTTAAGGAGTGTTGTAAAATAACTATCATTTTGATGACAATTTTTTAGCTACTAATAAGTCATCAACTACAAACAAAACCTGAAATTTTTTACTATGAATTATATTTTCTTTTACCGCTTTAATTACTCCTGGAAAAGCTTGGTTAAAATCATCAAAAACTATTAAACCCTGCTTTTTCAATAATGGCTCCCACAAATTAATATCTTGTTTAACTG
>WJLO01000034.1 GCA_014728425.1 Minisyncoccota bacterium
CTTTAACTTTTTCCCCAGCTTTAGCTTTTGCTAATATTTCTTGCTTAATTTCTTTGGGTATTCTCCTAGACATGTTTTTATCCCTTTCTGGTTACTGCTATTTTCGCAGAAATATGTCTTAATATAAGGGGTACCGGTCAATAAAATCCAATCTACCAGAATATTCTAATCTAAACCAATCGCTGAACCAAAGAACTATTACACCAGACGCCAACCATAAAAAGATATCTTTTGTTAATTGCCAACCATCTTTAAAATTTAAAAATTTATCTACTTCCATAATTCCAGCTTTAAAATATTACTAACTTTTTATTTTCTTTTTCCTCTTTTTCTTTTTTGATTTGAAAAGACGATTTGCAGATTTTTTGTTTCTTGTCGATGGCTTTTGTCCCTTGTGTTTAATAAATAAACCAATAGTTATTAGTATTGATAACAATAAAAAAATTTTTCCGAAATCAAACCTGTCCCTGACTAAGTTCGAAACTTTATTTAAAACTTTTATCTCTTTGCACTCACCATCTCTAACTTCATAGCCAGATTCACATTCGCACTCACCATCACCTACATAAACACTCCCTGCTGCATAATTATCTTCACAAAAAGTCTCTTCATCGACACACGTTTTGCTGTATTCATCTTTAACAAATCCCGAAACACAATCACACTCACCATCTCCTATGAAATAGCTATTCTCGCCTAAAATATTTTCACAATAAATTTCTTCATCAACGCACTTATCATCGTCTTCTGAAAAGAAATAGTTATCATTACACTCACACTCTAACCCTGAATAATGAGAGTCTTCACTATAAGTTTTTAAGCATAATTTGTCTGCATCTATACAAGATTTAGTGGATTCATCCACTAAATACCCACTTTTACAACCGCATACACCATCATCTTTTTTCTCTGCATATTGACCAAATAACTCTTTACACAATTCATCTTCAGATATGCATCTCGTTCTTTCTTTATTCCAAACATAATTTGGATCACACTCACATTTATCACTTAAAGAATTATAGCTAGTATTGGGACCAAACAAGTTGTAACAATAAGAATCGTCATCAATACACTTATAAGTTGTTGGATCCAAAACATAACCAACTAAACATTCACAATCTCCCGAAGGACTAGCATAAACATTTAAGCCATAAAGTTCCTTACAGTATTCATCAGTCGAAATACATTGGCCACCATGCATAACGTAGCCAACAGAACATTCACAACCGCCAAAAAATGAGGATTTTGCAGCAGGACCATACTTATTTTGACAAGCCTGATCCTCTGAAATACAACTGCCTCCATAGTTTACATAGCCAGGAATGCATTCGCATCTTTCGTAATAATAATTGTACGTGGAAAAAAGGGGGCAACTGGTGTAAGCAAAAACTATAGATTTAGATCTTATTACTAAAACAAAAACCAATAGTAATAAAAGGGGGAAATTATATTTATTCATTAACTATATTTAGTGTATTTTACTACACTACTTTTATATTGCTTTGACAAACACTCTTTCGCTATGGACTGCACCCCTAACTTTGTTCACCTTATACGTGCAGCTTGATCATAGTTTTTAATATTTTTTTCTTGCCAATATTTTCGCTCAAACTCACTGGGTGGTAAGTAGCCTAATGATGAGTGCAATCTTTCTTGATTGTAAATCTGATCAATGAATTTGAACAGGTTTTGTTTTGCTTCCCAAATATTTTGATAGTCATTTAGATAGACTTCATTGGTTTTGAGAGTCTTGAAAAAACTCTCTGCAAATCCATTTTGCCAAGGACTTCCTGGATTACTCATCGAAATCCTGATGTCATGAAAATCTAGTAAATTGGTGTAATCATGACTACAGTATTGAACTCCTTGGTCAGAGTGATGAATTAATGCTTGGTGAGCATTGTTAATTTTCCTTTCCTTAATCGCCATTTTAAGGGCAGAAATTACTAAATCTGAATCAATATGTTTACTAAGGCAGTAACCAATTATTTTTCTGCTAAATAAATCAATAATAGCGCTCAGGTAGACAAACCCTTCTGGCAATCTAATGTAGGTAATATCACTTGCCCAGACCTGATCTGGTCTAGTAACTTCACTCCTTTCTTTTTTGAGGATGTTTGAATATGTTTTTAGGGTGTGATCTGAGTTAGTAGTGTTGATAAATGATTTTTTGATTTCACAAAGCAGGTTATTTTCTCTCATTATCCTCAAGACCCGTTTGTGATTCACAAACTGATCATTTATCTTGAAGCTATCTCTTCTTAGTTGTTTGGTCATTGGCTTGTAGCCGTATCTACTACTAGCTGGCTTGTTGATCAATTTTTCAATCTCATCTCGGATGAGGGTGTCTTCCAAATCCTTTTGTTTATCCAAATCCCTGGTGTGATTCAAGTAATGCTGGTAATTACTATGATTTGCACCAAGTACACCGCAAATGGCTGTTGTTGAGTAGTGAGTTTTCAAGTGAGTAATCATTTCGTAAATTTGTTTTGATCGATTTGATTTTTTTTAAAAGGGTATTAGCTTCTCTCAAAATTTGATTCTCATAAGTAGCTCTTCCTAGCGCTGCTTCTAGTTCTGTAATGTTGGCAGCCTGAGTATCAACTGGATATTTATTTCTTCCAGAAAAACAATTAATTGGATCTTGTCTGTACTGCTTCATCCACTGGCTGATTAAATTTGATTCCACCATATATTCACGACTCGCTTGAGCCTGAGTTTTTGATCCCGACTCTACTTCATAACAAACCTGGAGTTTGAACTCCCGACTGAAATTTCTTCTTGCTAGTTTCATACACCCAACCTCCTTTGGCTAGTGTATCAAACTGTGCCTAGCTCACTGTATTAATTTGGGGGTGCAGTCCATTTTTTTCACACCCAATGTACAGTATACTATGCTCAATTAGTTAACAACTTCGCCCCACCAGTTTTTTCATAGATATTAAAACCTTTGTAATAACATCTAAAACATTTATGCAGCATTACTGACTTAATAAACTAATAATAATTATTAATTATTTGATAATACTTCGTTCTCCTACTC
>WJLO01000035.1 GCA_014728425.1 Minisyncoccota bacterium
ATAAATTTGTAAAAAATTCTAATAAATATGTTAAATAAAATCATTATTATCATCTTGGTTTTGCTAATTGCAGCAGGCGGTTATTGGGCTTTTTTTCACCAAACAACCCCTAAGAGAAAAACCGCTCAGGGCGAGTTGTTCACTGCTAAAGTATATAAATCAGCCGACTGTAGTTGTTGTTTGGGTCATGTGGGTTATCTTAAAGGTGAAGGCTTTACTGTTGAAACTGTGATTCAACAAAATCTAGATTCAATCAAAGCCAAGCATAAGATTCCTTATAATTTACAAAGTTGTCACACTACCGAAATCGCAAATTATTTTGTAGAAGGTCATGTGCCTATTGAAGCAATTAATAAACTGTTGGCAGAAAAGCCTGACATTGATGGCATTACTTTGCCAGATATGCCCGCTGGTTCGCCAGGAATGCCTGGACTTAAACGAGAAGAATTTATTATTTATTCCCTTAAAGATGGGCAAGCCAAGGAGTTTATGAGACTATGAAAATAAACAGTAAATTAACAGCGACATTATTATTAGGGTTGTTTTTAGGAGTGTTAATTGGCAGCTATTGGCAAGTTAGTCATATGGCTAGCCATCACCATTCAGCAATGCTAGCTCACCTAGAGGACACTCAGTCAGCAAAGACTAGCCAGCGAGCAGCTTTTGTAGCGATGAAAAATCAACTAATTGACCAACAAATCAGTGAGCAGCAGTATCAATGTTGTTTAGAAAAACCTTGCACTTATTGTTTAGAAAAAACTCCTGGTCATGGCGAAGGGGCTAGTTGTCACTGTCTTTCAGATATCATGAATGGCGTGCATCCTTGTGGAGAATGTATTGGCGAGATCTTAGAAGGCCATGGCAATAGATTTATTGCTAAGTATTTTGCCACTGCTATTGCTGAGGAGGTTGGCGAAACCCATCTTGCCACTTTAAAATTAATTATGGCAGATAAATATGGAGTGTCAGTAACTGATCAACTATGAAATCTCACCATGATCACTCAAGCGCCATTGCTAGTCCAGATGCTGCTCAAGATTTTTTAAGGCGGTTTTTTATTGTTAGCGGCTTGTTAATCCTTTTGTTTATCTTTGGCAGATTAGCACAACCATTGTTGCAATTCCTCATTGCGACGATCATTTTTTATTTTGGCTTGATTTTTTTACAACATGCTAAACATGAACTTATTGCTCGGCAATATGGAATGATGACTTTAGTGGCTATAGCGATTACTGCTGGTTATTTGTTTTCTGCTGTAGCCACTTTTTTGCCGTCTTTAAATGCTGAATTTTATCTAGAAATATCAACTCTAATCTGGATTTTGCTTTTTGGTCATTATTTAGAAGCTAAGTCTGCCATGGCTGCTGGTAACGCCTTAGATGAAGTTACTAAACTATTGCCATTAAAAGCCAGATTAGTTAAAAAAGACCAAGTGAAAAAAGTAGCTATTCAGAAGTTAAAATCGGCAGATGTAGTGCGGGTTTTAGCTGGTGAAAAAACTCCTGCAGATGGCAAGATTATTAAAGGTGCGGCTAGTTTCGATGAAGCTCATCTTAGTGGGGAAAGCAAGCCAGTAGCTAAGGCCCAGGGAGACTTAGTAATGGCTGGCTCTGTTTGTTTGACTGGGTCTGTTGATGTTCGCTTGCTTAAAGTGGGGGCTAATTCCACAATTGGCCAACTTCAGCAGTTGATTGCCCAAGCCAGCATGACAAAACCAACTACGCAAAAATTAGCAGATCGAGCAGCTAGCTGGCTGACAGTGATTGCTTTATCAGTATCGATGTTAACCCTGGTGACTTGGTTGTTGATTGGTTCTTCAGTGGTTTTTGCCACAACTTTAGCAATCACGGTTTTGGTAATTACTTGCCCTCATGCCCTGGGCCTGGCTATTCCTACAGTGACTACTATGGCCACTAAGCTAGCTGTGCAAAATGGCTTGTTTATTAAAGACATGGGTAAATTAGAAGTTATTCAAGGTGCTGATTATATTGTTTTTGACAAAACCGGCACTCTTACTAAAGGCGAGTTTGCTGTTGCTGAAGTAAAAGCCAAACAAGGTAGTAAGGCTGAGTTGTTAACTATTGCTGCTAGTATTGAAGCTCATGCTAATCATCCAATTGCTCAAGCTATTAGACAGGCTGCTCAAGACAAAAAACTGCAGTTAAGACCAGTTAAAAAAGTCAAAAACATTGTGGGCAAGGGCATAGCTGGTGAAATTGATGGGCAAAGATTTTTTGTAGGCCAGCATCAATCAATGTCTGTGGCAGTAGTGACTAATAAAAAGGTAATAGGAGAAATTTTGTTGGCTGATGAGCTTAAAAGCGAATCATATCAGGCAGTAGAAAAGTTACGTGACCTGGGGTTAAAAGTGGCCATGTTAACTGGCGATAGCCAAGAGATTGCTCAAGAAGTGGCTCATAAACTCAAACTCAAGAGTTTTTTTGCTCAAGTTAAGCCTCAGGATAAATATCAACATATTAAATCGCTACAAGATAAAGGCAAGGTGGTGATCATGGTTGGGGATGGTGTTAATGACGCTGCTGCTCTTACTCAGGCTGATGTGGGTGTAGCTATTGGAGCAGGCACTGATATTGCAGTGGAAGCCGGAGATATTGTTTTAACCGATAGCAATCCCCAAGACTTAGTGTCATTGGTGGTCTTGGCTAGAAAAGTGTATCGAAAAATGATTGAAAACTTAATATGGGCCCTGGGTTATAATGTTGTTGCTATTCCTGCTGCTGCTGGTTTGTTTATCCCTTTGGGTTTTAGTTTAACTCCAGCTATTGGAGCGCTGTTAATGAGCTTGTCATCAGTAATTGTGGTAATTAATGCTCTAACTTTGAAAAAAATCAAGCTTGGCCGTTTTCTTCCTAAGTAACTTGTTTTTTAGCACATGACTGGACTAATTGACTAAAGAGCAGTGCTTTTGAGGTAATTATATATTTTTTAATTTTTTTTGTCTTTAGTTATCACCTTTCCTTATTTTTTTCTCATGGCTTTGAATGGTAAGGTTAGTTTTGTGAATGATCCTGTTCCTCAGACAAGTTTGGAATGGTTAGGGTATGCATCTTCCATGCCATCAATAGTTGCAGCAGTGTTGTATTCATATATTACAGATTGATACTGATTAATGTTTGACACCGATACTACCTACAAAGTATACTATTAATATGCGCTAACTTGCTTTTATTAGCCGGTCAATATGAGCGAAGACGTACCACCAACACCATTAGTTCCAGAAGGTGTCTATCCTAGACCGATTCAAGTAGATATGAAAACGATGATTGATCCTATTAAAAAACAGCGTGGAGGTAATGGAGAAGTTAATATTAGAATTTTACATTGGCCAACAGAAAAAGCCTATTTTAGGGATAAACCGTAT
>WJLO01000036.1 GCA_014728425.1 Minisyncoccota bacterium
CTATTGGAGTGGTAATTGCTCAAATCGTGGAAAACATCTTACGTGATGCCAAAACCGTGTTGCCGGTTTCGATTCCTTTACATGGTTTTTATGATCACCACGGTGTAGCTTTAAGCGTTCCTTGTGTAGTTGGCCGGAGTGGAGTAGAGGAAACAGTAGAAGTAAAACTTGATTGGGAAGAAAAACAAAAACTGACTCATTCTGTAAAAACTTTAAAGCAGTTTTTATAAACTGCTAAAACTAACTACCAACAAAGTTACTAAGCCGCAAACTACTGCTCCCCAAAGCATATCCACCATTAACATTTTTAAGGTAAAGTTTTTTAAAGTAGCATAATTAGTTAAATCATAAACTCCATAGACGATCAGGCCAAAACCAGCACCCCAGAAAAAATTAACCAGCTTTTGCTGACCAGTTTTAGGCAAAACAAACCAAGTAATCCCTAAGGCTAGCAACAAATAAGCTGCTATAGCTGCTGGCCAACGCAGGACCCGGGTAAAACCAGCTAATTCTTGATCATAGAACTGTCTGGCCAAAAAACCTAACCACACCAAGTCAATCATTAAAAAAGTAACTAAAGTAAGTAAAAACTCTTTGAGCATTAAGATTAACTATAAATTAAAAAAAACCAAAAGTATAGCAGAGCTTAGCCTTATTTCCAGCTGATTTGCTAATCGCCAATCAGCTGTATTGATCTCTACAGAATAAAATCATTAGTAAAATAATACTAAAACTGCATTGTTTTGACCTGATGTCCAACCTGACTTAAAAACCGCTGAAACATTTTTTGAGACAACTCTACAGTAGCGGTGTTGTCATTAGGATGAAAACTAACAACTTGAGCCTCAGCTACTGCTTGGTCAAGATAAACTTCAATAGTCTGCTTAGGATCATTAATCAAGCCAAATGGCGAGACCGAGCCAGGTGTAACTTTTAATTTCTCCTGCAATGACTGCGTGCTTGCAAAAGACAGCCTTTTAACTTGCAAATGCTGGGCCAGTTTTTTAAGCTGCAGCCGTTTATCTGCTGCAACAATTACTAAAAAATAGCGCTGTTTTTTTTGATCTCTAAGTAGCAAAGTCTTACTAGCAATTCCTGGAATACCTTGACAATGTTTTGAAGCTTCTTCACAAGTATAAACTGCTGGATGGCGATGTACCAGATATTTAATTTGCTGCTGGTCAAGAAACTTAAGGACTTGGTTCATTTTTTACTGCTGGCACTCTGCACAATAATAAGTGCCGCGACCTGCTATTTTAATTTTTTTAATCTCTGCTCCACAGTTAGGGCAAGATTGGCCAGTTTGACCATAAACTCGTAACTGGTCTTGAAACCGGCCACTTAAACCATCTACATCAACATAATGGCCATCAAAGGTGGTTCCACCAGCTTTAATAGCCTGATTAATCACTTGCTTCATGGCTTGAAACAACTGCTCAATTTCTGATTTATTAAGCTGATTGGCCGGTCTTAAAGGGCTAACCTGAGCCATGTTTAAAGCTTCGCAAGCATAAATATTGCCTATTCCCGCTATTACCCGATAATCCATTATCACTTGTTTAATCTTTCGACTAGTTTTTGCTAATTTGCTGATAAAATAGTCTGCAGTGACATCACTGTCAATAACATCTGGACCATATTTAGCCAACTCTTGCTTTAGTTCTGCTTTAGTCAACAACTTAAGCCAACCAAACACCCGCATGTCATTAAAAAATAATTGAGATTGATCAGTAAAGTCAATAATTACTCGAGTATGACTGGTTGGTAATTCTTTGGTCCAATCAGCAGTTGGATGACCGCCGCCAAGCTTATTTTGACCTTGTAGATAAATTAACTGGCCAGTCATTTTTAAATGAATCAATAAAAATAATTTTGCAGAAAACTTGATGACTAATAACTTAGCCCGACGACTAACCTCCTGAATAGTTTGATTTTGAAGTTTGGCAGGCTGTCCTGAAAAACTTTTTGATCGTCGCACCTGAACCTGAGCAACAGTTTTATCAACTAAAACTTGAGCTAAACGACGCTTTACTGTTTCTACTTCTGGCAACTCTGGCATAACTATGATCCTTTATGCGCTGGTGCATCAATCAAACCACATTTTTTATACTTTAAACCAGAACCACAAGGGCAAGGGTCATTACGACCAATCTTGACTCGCTTAGAACCAGGCTTGGGTCGAGATTGACCTTGAGCTTGACCCAAAGCTTGGGCAAAATCACTGGTTGATCCAGTAGTTTTTTGCGGCACAGCTTGAGCATCAGGCAAACTAGCATCTTTAACTTCTTTAGCTAAACTTTCATGAATATCTTCTTTTTGCAACTCAACTTGTTCTGGAATAACTGAACGCGGCATTGCCTGTAAAGGATGTACTCTAAAAATCCGACTAACAATAGTGGATTCAATATTAGCAATCAAGCTTTCAAACATCGCAAAAGCTTCTTTTTTGTATTCAGACAGCACTGTTTGCTTATCACCTCGCAGCCAAATTCCTTGACGCAGATTATCCATGGCATCCAAATGCTCCATCCATTTTTCATCAATAGTAGATAAAGTTACCATTCGCTCGATTTGTGCCAACTGTTCTAGCCCTAAAGTCTTTTCTCGAGCCTGATAAGTTTGTTCTACCACTTTGATCAATTCTGTAGTTAATTCTGCTGGCTTGGTTAACTTGCTTAAATTATCACGCAGTTCGCTCTGAGACTGATCATTAAAAGGAATAATCTTTACAAACTCTTTAACAATGGCATCATATTCATTATCAGTAAAATTTTGCGGCGCTCTGGTGCTGACAATAGTAGTAACTTCCTGATTAATATAATCCATGATTTGAGCTCGTAAACCATCTGCTGCTTTTTGTTCATCAGTAGAGACATCACTTTGAGTTAATAAGCGCCGACGCCGTTGATAAATAATTTCTCGCTGCTTGTTCATCACATCATCAAACTCAACCAAACGCTTACGCTGATCAAAGAAAAAGCCTTCAACCTTAACCTGAGCTGATTCAATTGATTTGCTAATCATGGCGTGTTCAATTGGCTGATCTTCTTCAATCTTAAGAAAATCCATTACTTTGGCAATCTGCTCTCCACCAAAAATCCGCATGATTTCGTCTTCTAAAGAAACAAAGAACTGTGAAGCACCAGGATCACCTTGTCGACCAGCTCGACCACGTAGCTGATTGTCAATTCGCCGTGATTCATGGCGCTCAGTACCCAAAATATATAATCCTCCAGCATCAACTACTTCGTCATGAGCTTGCTGCCAATCAGCCAAAGCCTTAGCATATTTTTGCAGTTTGTAATTAGCTGGATTAATTGAAGGAGGCAGGGATAAATCTTGAAACTTTTTAGCTAATTTAGTTTTCTTTTTAATAGTTCTTTTTTTACGGAAATCTTTAAGTTCTGGTTTAGCTCCACCTAAAACAATATCTACCCCTCGGCCAGCAATGTTGGTAGCCACAGTAATGGCTCCTTTTTTACCAGCATCGGCAATAATAAAAGCTTCTTTTTCATGATTTTTGGCATTTAACACTTGATGCTTAATGCCTTTACGATTTAATAAATCTGCAATAATTTGATTATGTTCAATAGACCGAGTGCCAATTAAAATTGGTTGACCAGCTTGATGAATCTTTGCCACCTCGCGCACAATTGCTGAATATTTAGCAGCAGTAGTTTTATAAACTACATCGGCCTTATCGTTTCTAATTAAAGGCTTATTAGTAGGCACTGCTAAAACATCTACATCATAAATCTGCTTAAACTCTTCTGCCTCAGTTACTGCTGTGCCGGTCATGCCTGCTAGTTTTTGATACTGGCGGAAATAGTTTTGAATGGAAATCGTAGCTAAAGTCCGAGATTCTTGTTGAATTGGCACTCCTTCTTTGGCTTCAATAGCCTGGTGCAAGCCATCAGAATAACGACGGCCATACATTAACCGACCAGTATGCTCATCAACAATAATTACCTGACCTTCACGAACAATATATTCTTTATCGCGACGATAAAGAGTGTTGGCTTTTAAAGCAGCTTCCACATGGTGAATTGTGTCAAAACTTTCTTCATAAAGATTACTGACATCTAGTTTTTGTTCGATCCGCTTAACTCCTAAATCAGTTAAAGTTACTGACTTAGTTTTTTCATCAACTTTATAATCGGTGTCTTTCACTAAAGAGCGCACCATTTTGGCATAATCATAATATTTTTTAGTAGGCTCGGTATCTGGGGCAGAGATAATCAAGGGAGTGCGGGCTTCATCAATCAAAATCGAGTCTGCCTCATCAATAATGGCAAAATGATGAGCATGATCATTGCGCTGCACCATCTGTTTTAATGACTGAACCATGTTATCACGCAGATAATCAAAACCAAACTCATTATTAGTCCCATAAGTAATATCTGCAGCATAGGCTTGCTGACGAGTAATCTTAACAAAATGCTCCAAACGCTCATCACCACGAGATTCACTATCTACTTCAGGGTCATAAAGTTTTGCTTGATCATGAATAATCACTGCGCTAGACAAACCTAAAAAGTGATAAATCGGCCCCATCCAACCAACACCAATCTCTGCCAAATAATCATTAACAGTTACTAAGTGTACTCCTTTGCCTAATAAGGCATTAAGGTATAACGGGCAAGTTACTGTTAAAGTTTTACCTTCACCAGTTTTTTGTTCAGTAACATTGCCATAATGTAAAGCAATGCCAGCTAAAAGCTGCACGTCAAAATGGCGCATTCCTAAAACTCGGCGTGAAGTTTCGCGCACAGTAGCATAAACTTCAGGTAAAAGTTCTTTTAAAATTTGTTGTTCTGCTGTAGCTAGATCTTGATCATTTTGTTGAGCTTGTTCACGAGCCTGATTGATTTTTTGCTTAAAAACTTTGGTTTGCCCAGCCAATTGTTTATCAGTTAACTGCTGATATTTAGGCTCTAAATCATTAATTTGCTCAACAATTTGTTGATAATGATCCAGTTTTTTCTGAGTGTTGTCAAAGATTTTAGCAAGAAACTTAAACATAGGGGTATATTATGCCACAGCAACAGAGTTTGTACCAATCAGTTTTTGCAACACAGCAGGAATTTTGATACTTCCGTCTTTTTGTTGGTAATTTTCTATTACGGCTGCTAACAGCCGCGGCGTAGCTGCTACAGTATTGTTTAAAGTATAAACATGCTTTAAACTACCATCCTTAGCTTGATAACGAATATTTAACCTCCGGGCTTGAAAATCATTAAAGTAACTACAAGAATGGGTTTCACGATACTTATTTTGTGCAGGGAACCAGGTTTCTAAATCATATTTTTTCCGCTGACCAGCTCCCATATCCCCAGTACACATTAATACTACCTGATAGGGGAGGGCCAAGCTTTGTAAAAGCTCTTCAGCAAACCCTAGCATTTTTTGATGCCATTGCTGAGTTGCTGTTTCATTAGCAACAGTTAATACTACCTGCTCAACTTTGTTAAACTGATGAACTCGTACTAAACCACGAGTGTCTCGGCCTCGATCACCAACTTCACGACGAAAACAGGACGAAATACCAGCCATTTTAATAGGTAAGTCTTTATGATTTAAAACTTCATCCATGTAGTAAGAGGTTAGAGGGACTTCAGCAGTACCAATTAAAACCTTGTTGTCTTGCGTATTATAATGATCTTCTTGACCCCAGGGGAAAAAACCTGTGCCCATTAAAGTTTTAGGCTTGACCAACACCGGCACTGTCATGGGAGTAAAATCGTGTTTAATCATTAAATTTAAAGCATGTTGTAGCAAGGCTTGTTCCAACAGCACTGCCTGATTCTTAAGGAAATAGCCCCGAAAGCCAGCTACCTTAACTCCTCGTTTGCTATCTAACCAGTCAAGCTTAGTCATTAACTGATCATGATGTTGAGGCTGAAAATCAAATGCGGGTTTTTCCCCCCAAGTTTTTATTACTTGATTATCGTTTTCGTTAGTGCCTACAGGGACATCTGAGGCTGGCAAATTAGGAATCTGCAAGCTCAGTTCTTCTAGTCTGGTTTCTAGTTCTTTTAATTCAGGTTCTAAATCTTTTAACTGTTGTTTAAGTTGCCTACCATGTTCGATTTTATCTGAAGGCGGCGGCTGACTTTGGCTAACTATTTTTTTAATATCAGCAGCATTTTGATTAATTTGTTGACGAATTTGTTCGGTTTGCTGAATTAATTGACGCCAGCGTTGATCAATAGTTAGTAATTGATCCACTACCTGATCATCAAGTTGTTTAGCTTGACAAGCCTGTTTCACTTGAGTTGGATTTTGGCGAATAAAGTTAAGATCAAGCATGTATTAATTATATAATAACCTTCGTCTAATAATTAACCAAGAGGCTATTTAAGAATTAAGGTTAACAATCCTAATTGGAAAATAAAAACAATTACTGATTTTTAAAAACTGTAATTAAAAAATCCACGTGTTCTTGAGGACTCTCCTTAATCAATTCAAACCCTTGTTTAATATCCTCACGACTCACCTTGGCCGCAAAAGATTTATCTTTGAGTTTTTTCTTTACTGATTTATACTTCATGTCTTGAAAACCATTGGGCCTCATCAGTGAAACAGCGTGCATTAAACCAGCTAGCTCATCACAGGCAAATAAATAACATTCCAACAAGCTTTCGGGATTTTTCCCAGTACGACTAGGCGCATGAGCTTTAATGGCTTGGATTAACTCCTGGGGATAACCAGCCTCAGGCAAGATCTCTTGTGTAGCTTTATGAGGATGTTCATTGGGATACATTTCCCAATCTAAATCATGCAACAAACCGGCTTGATACCAAAGCTCCTTATCTTGACTCAACTTTTGTGCATAAGCTTCCAGTGCTGCAGCTACCATTTCGCAGTGATGAATTAAGCTATTGCTCTTAATATATTTTTTAAGTAATTTTTGAGCTTGCAATCGAGTGGGGAGAGACATATTATCAACTTCTTTCTATTACTGCTGTCTTTTAAATTGATATCCAGATTTACCTTTAACTTAATCTGCTGGATATTTTTGTTTTACTTTTGCTAATTTTTGCCAGATCAATGTTGCAAGCATCAGCAAGCAATAATAAAGCATGCAAAACATCACCTATTTGATCTGCTATCTCTTGCAAACGCGAGCTATCTGCCAAAATCTCTTTATTAGTAGGCCAGATAAAGTGCTCTAAAACCTCTGAGCCCTCTCTTACTAAATCTGCTGCCATATTTTTTGGAGTATGATACTGTGCCCAATCACGCTCTTGAGTGATTTTTAAAACTGCTTGCATCATTTGGTTTAAATCTGAACTATAAGCTTTTTTGCCAGTCATATAAATTTTGAGTTTTAATTTATAACGGATTACTCACCTCAACAAACTCAACTTTTACTTTCCCTTTTAATTCTTGTTGAAGTTTTTTTGTTAAGGCTTTAATGCCCAAAGTTTCAGTGGCATAGTGACCAGCAGCAATATAACCCACCCCCAGTTCTAAAAATTGATACAAGCTAGATTCTTTAATCTCTCCAGTTAAATGAACATCAATCTGTTTTTCTTGAATTTCCAAAAGCTCTTTGTTACGAGGCACGCCTCCGCCGCTCACAATGCCCAAAGTTTGGACCTTCATCTCTCGAATAGCCTCCACTACAAATACATCATGATCAACAACTTTTTTAAGTTTTTCTGATAAAGTACTTAATTTAATTGGCTTAGATAACTTTGCTATAAAACCCCAACCGTCAAAATAAGGCTCTTTAGTCTTGGCTTTTAAAGCCTTGGCAAGTTGGGCATTGTTGCCTAGCTGTGGATGAGCATCCAACACATAATGATAACCATACAAATTCATCTCATACTCAAATAGTAGTTTTAATCTAGCAGCTTGAGCTGGCAGCAAAAGTTGATAAGGTGAATCTAAATTTAAACCATGGTGAACTATCAATGTGTCAGCGCCGCGAGACATAGCTTGATTAATCAACTCAGCTGAGATCGAGACCCCAGTAACAATGTGATTAATTTCTGGATTGCCAGGGACTTGTAAACCATTGGGCATATGTTGATCTTTTTTTCTTGCCTGATCAAGCAAGTCTTGACTAAAAATTTTCTTTAAAGTCTGGTTGAATTTAGAACGAGTGATCATAAATTTCTTTTAGTTGCTAGCACTAATAATACTAATCTTTTCTATTTTACCACCACCATATTTAGTAATATTGCAACTACTGCTTTTTTTGCACTTCTTTAATGCGTTGTTTTCTTAATTTTGGATCAATTTCAAGCAAAAACCAGGCCGCTCGTGGACCAGATTTCTTACCTAAAAAAGCTAAATAAATAGCTTGAAAAGCCTGACGAGCACCAAGAGTTTTTTTGGCTAATTCAAACAGTTGTTGTTGCAGTTCTTGAGGATCCCAGTTAGCCTGAGAGTCAAGTAGTTGGTCAACTTGCTGCAAATATTTTTTCTGAGCTGCAGAAAGTTGTTTAGCAGCTGCTGGTATTTCTGAAGTTGCCCCTAATTGATACTCTGCTGGCGCATAACGATTCACCCAAAGCTGAGCATAGTGTTGACGATCGGCCAAAACCTGAAGTTCTGGCTTGGTTAAAGCTGAACCTTTGATCTTTTCAAATTCTTCAGCTAAGTCTAATTCTGGGTGCTGCATCCATAAAGCCAGATCACGAAAACGTGGTAAAAAATGTGCTTTAGGCACAGTTTTAAGTTGAGACAACTCAAAAGCCCGACCTAAACGCTCATCTCCTGGTTCTTGTTGCCAAAAAATTTGCGCTGCTTGATCATACTCATCAAATAAATCAGGAATGGCCATGGTTTGTGGATCAAAATCAATCACTTGATTATAGTGCTTATTAACAAATAAAAATCGACCTAACTCAGCAGGCAGGAGTTGGGTAAACTCCCGGGCTGAAGTACCCACGCCTTTGCTTGAACTCATTTTAGCCCCACGCAACAAAATCCATTCATAAGGAATATCAAAAGGCACTATTGATTCAAAGACTTTTTCTAATAAAGCATTAGCCATATCACGTGAGCCTCCAGCAGAAGTATGATCTTTGCCTGCTCCTTCTATATTCACACCCATAGCTACCCAATGAGCTGGCCAGTCCACCTTCCACAATAGTTTTCCTGTACCGCCAAAAGGACTAACCTTGCCTTGATGGCCACATCCTTGAGCCCAATCTACCTTGTTGGGCTGGCATTCATAAGTTACTTGCTGACCATCCCAAGCAGTCACTAAGGTAGTACCAACTTTGCCACACTGTTCACAATTAACTTGAAAAGGGTGCCAATTTGCTGGTAACTCATAATTAGCTATTTTTTGATAAACCTGTTTGATCAACTCTGTTTTATCTAGAGCAATCTTGATTACTTTGTCCATCTGCCCTGATTCATAAAGCTGATGACTCCAGACAATCTTTTGACTACAACCCAACTGACGAAAAGCAGCTATAAAATCTAAAGCATAAAAATGAGCAAAGCTTTTAGCTTGTTGGTATTGTTTTTTTTCTGCTGCTGTTGCCTGACTAAAATCAATCCCTGATTTGTCCAACTGGGGTGGAGGAATCTTGCACAGAGGTTTTCCCATATGTTGTTGATACTCTTGCTCATTCAGATAAGCTGGTAGGCCGTCCATAGGATCCATGTCATTAAAAACATAAGTGCTTTTGGTAGATTGCTGCTGAGCCTGTAAAGCCTTAGCCACTATGTCATGCAGCATTACTCCGCGTAGAGCACCAACGTGAACTCGACCTGACGGAGTCTTCATGTCATCAACATGGAGTTTTTTCACTGATTGTTTTTTTTGCCAAGCCAAGATTTGCTCAACAACTTTATCTACCCAATGAGGGGATTGCGGTGAATTAATCGTAGTTTTAGTCATGTAAGCACTGAGAGGTTGCTAATTTTACTAGCTTAATGGTTATTTAATTTTCTCAATAACGTAAACTATTTCTCCAGCTGGTGCCGCTACTTTAGCTTCGTCGCCCTTCTTTTTACCCATTAAAGCTTTTCCTAAAGGAGAAACACTGGAAATCTTGCCTTCAGCAGGGTCGCCTTCAAACTCACCTACGATTTCATAATCAAAGCTTTTTTTAGCTTTACCTTTTAAATAAACCGTTATTTGTGAACCTACTCCGATTTTTTGGTGGCTACGAGTTTTTTTAATAATCTTAGCGCGCTGTAAAATATCTTTAATCTCACTGATTCTAGTTTCTGCCATTGACTGTTCATCTTTGGCACTCTGGTAATCAGCATTTTCGCTTAAATCACCCTGCTCTCGAGCATTAGCTACTCGCTCAATAATTTTTGGCAACTCCACTTTTTCCAGTTCTTCTAGCTCTTGCTGGAGTTCATCATAGCCCTGCTGGGTCAATTCAATAGTATTGTTGTTTTTGTCTGCCATAAATAATATGTTTAGTATAAAGATTTTTAAGGAAAAAGCAAGTTTTTTAAAGTTGAGATTTTTTGGTTTTTTCTGCTACCCTAATTTCCCACATGGCCTTGCGTAAAGCTGCTTCTGCCAAAATTAACTCTCGTTGATCTTGAGTCTTTTGCATGGTTTCATGAGCAGCTTGTATGGCTTGTTGAGCTTGCTGCACACTAATAGCCTCTGCCAAAGTGCCACTATCTACCATCACTACCACTTCGTTTTTGGGAGTAACATCAACAAAGCCCTTAGTAACCACTACTGATTTAGCTTGTTCTTTGAAGCGGTAAATTAACTCACCAGTTTGTACTTGAGCAAACAAGGGTAGATGACCAGGCAAAACCGTGATTTGACCTTGAACAGTAGGAATACTAACTGAATCAGTTTCAGTTTCTAATAACTGCTTTTCTTGAGAAACAATTCTTAAAGTTAAGTTTTTCATCACTGGTTAAGTTAAAGAGTTTTAGCTTTAGCTACAGCCTCATCAATATTGCCTACCATATAAAAAGCTTGCTCTGGTAGTTTGTCATGTTTACCTTCTAGGATCTCAGCAAAACCACGAATGGTTTCTGCCACTGGCACATATTTACCTGGCTTGTTAGTAAACTGCTCAGCCACAAAAAATGGTTGTGATAAAAACTTTTGAATTCTGCGGGCACGAGCCACAATTAATTTATCTTCATCGCTTAACTCATCAATACCCAGAATAGCAATGATGTCTTGCAGCTCTTTATAGCGCTGCAACACTTCTTGCACTCCTCGGGCTACTTGATAATGATGATCGCCAACAATATCTGCTTGTAAAATTTTAGAGGTTGAGACTAACGGGTCAACAGCGGGATAAATTGCTTGCTCTGCTAAGCGTCGTTCTAAATTAATGGTTGAGTCTAGATGAGCAAAAGTTGTGGCTGGAGCAGGATCAGTGTAGTCATCTGCTGGTACATAAATAGCTTGAATGGAAGTAATCGAGCCTTTTTTGGTAGAGGCAATCCGCTCTTGCAAGGCGGCCATTTCACTAGCTAAAGTGGGCTGATAGCCCACTGCTGAAGGAATTCGCCCTAACAAAGCTGAGACCTCACTGCCTGCCTGAGAAAAACGAAAAATATTATCAATAAACAACAACACATCTTCTTTTTGATCATCACGGAAATACTCTGCCATAGTAAGTGCTGTTAAAGCCACCCGCAGCCGACTTCCTGGCGGTTCGTTCATCTGGCCAAAACACATCACCGTACTCTCTAACACTCCAGAATCTTTCATTTCATGATAAAGATCATTACCTTCCCTAGTACGCTCGCCAACACCAGCAAAAACCGAATGGCCTTGATGTTCTTCAGCAATGTTACGAATTAATTCTTGAATAATCACAGTTTTTCCTACTCCTGCACCACCAAAAGCACCCACCTTACCTCCTTTAACAAAAGGCGCAATTAAATCAATTACTTTAATGCCTGTTTCTAGCATCTCAGCTTTAGTCTCGTAGTTAACAAACTTGGGAGCAGGTTTATGAATTGGAGCTTGCTGTTTAACTTTGACAGCTTTGCCTTGATCAATTGGCTGACCTACAACATTAAACATGCGACCTAAAGTAGCTTTACCAACTGGCACTTTAATAGGCGCACCAGTATCTATCACTTCTTGCTCTCTAACCAAACCCTCAGTAGGACCTAATGCAATACAGCGTACTTTGGTTTCAGAAAGTTGTTGTTCTACCTCTAAATAAAGGATTTCTTCTTGAGCGCGAATAATCTGCAAAGCATTATAAATTGCTGGTAGTTGATTTTGAAACTCTACATCAACAACCGGACCAATAATGCGAGTGATTTTTCCAGTGTTTGAATTTAACATCATGCTTTTACAACTCCTTTAAAAAATGGTCATACTATTTAAATTTACTACCTTTTGTTGAGTTAGCTCTCTTTTTATTGTTGTCGTCGTCATAAGAGATCTGCCAAGTCCCCCTTTGTAAATATTTACGAGCCTCATCAC
>WJLO01000037.1 GCA_014728425.1 Minisyncoccota bacterium
AGTCGTAAGCGCATTAAGGTTGTGGTGTTAGTTAATCAACTTAATCAACGTTTTGCCCAAAATGTTAATGGTGGTGTAAAGTTGGCTAGTGGTGAGTTAATATTATTGTTGAACAATGATGTTAAGCCGCAGTCAAATATTTTAAAATATTTATTACCTCATTTTCAAAAAGAAAACATGTTTGCAGTAGGTTGTTTAGAACTTGAGCCTAATGGAGTTAAGGGTGGAAAAAACAAACTCTGGTTTGAACGAGGCATGTTTCATCATGCGCGAGCCAGTGATTTTAATTCTGGACCAACAGCTTGGGTCAGTGGCGGCAGCGGCTTGTTTGCTCGTGATAAATGGTTGGAGTTAGCTGGTTTTGATCCTGATTATGCTCCGGCTTACTGGGAGGATGTTGATCTATCTTTCCGAGCACGAAAAAAGGGTTGGCAAGTTTGGTTTGAACCTAAAGCAGTGGTAGAACATCATCATGAGTCAACTAACTTGGCTGAGTTTGGTCAGAAAAAGATTGCTCAGATTAGCTGGCAAAATGCTCAACAGTTTGTTTGGAAAAACGGTAGTTTGAGTCAAAAATTACAGCATTTACTATGGCAGCCATGGTGGTGGTTAAAAAGGACTTCTTCTTCTGCGTCAAGTACGGTATGATGAAATAGTGAAGAGTTTTTGGCTAAGATTTCAACAAGAGTTAAAGCAACACCAGAAATTGTTAGGACTGGTGTTTTTAGTACTTTTATTAAGTTTGTTTTTGCGTTTTTTTAAGTTAGCTCAAGTGCCTCATGGTATGACCTGGGATGAAGCAGCAATTGGTTACAATGGGTATGCGATTTTACATACCCGTCGAGATGAATGGTTAGTGCGTTTACCAATCTCTTTTAAATCGTTTGGTGACTATAAAGCTCCTTTGGCAATTTATCTAAATGGTTTATTTACTTGGGCTTTTGGGATGAACTTATGGGCAGTAAGACTGCCTTTTGCTTTGAGTGGGGTAGCAGCAGTTTTAGCAATGATGTTGTTGATGCAAAGCTTGAATCAAACTGAAGCTGACAAACAAGACCAGTGGTTGATGACAGTGGTTGCTGGGTTACTGTTAAGCTTATCACCTTGGCATTTGCACTTTTCTCGAGCTGGTTTTGAGTCAGGGATGAGCTTAATGTGGTTGTTGCTTGGCATTTGGGGTTTGCAAAGATTTGTGCTTTTAGCGCAGCAAAAACAGCCTAAAAATTTAAGAGTTAATTTTAAAAAAGCTTTTTGGCTATTGGGAGCAAGCACCTTATTAATGGCAGCAATTTATACTTATCACAGTGCTAAAGTGGTAGTGCCTTTATTAATTTTAGTAGTTGCAATTTGGCAATGGCGGATTTTTTGGCAAGAAAAGTTTTTAACAGCTTTGACTCTGGTTTGGACTGGGTTGTTATTGCGACCATTAATTATTGACGCTTGGTTTGGTAAAGGGTTAACTCGGTCTGGGACCTTAGTTTTTTCTCAGGGTTTATCAGTCAGTCAGTTAATTATAACTTTGTTTAAACATTTGTTAATTCAACTTAGCCCTCAGTTTTTAGTTTTAGGCCAAACCACTACCTTGCGTCATGGTGATGGCCGTTTTGGAGTACTGTTGCCAACTACCTTGTTGCTTGTTATTTGGTTGTTGGTGCGCTGGATTAATAAAAAGCTGTTTGTTAATGAGCAAAAACTACCAGGCTCAGTTAAGAGCTTGTTTTATTTGGGGTGGTGTTGGGTAGGAATTGGTTTATTGCCAGCTGCGTTAGGCACAGAAGTGCCGCATAGTAATCGAGCTTTGTTGGCTTTGCCAGGCTTGATTATTTTAGCTAGTTTAGGCTTGAGTGATTTATTAAGATTTTTAAAAACCAAGCTTGATGCTGCTAAGTTAAAGTTAACCATTGGTTTGTTAGTTGGTTTACACCTGAGCTTTTTTGTGGCTTATCAAGTAAATTACTATACTAGTTTTGCTCATGATTCTGCAAGTGATTTTAAAGATGGCTATTTGCAAGCTTTTGAATATGCAGTTGATTATGAAAAAGGTTTAAATGATAAGCCGCAAGTAGATAAAATCTTGTTTACTAGTGATTATGGTCAGCCATATATTTATGCTTTGTTTGTCAGAAAAACCAATCCAATTTGGTATCAAGGCGGTTCATTAGTAAAGTATGAGTTTGCAGATAAAATAACTGTGGCTGATCTAGAGCGAGAAAAAACTTTAATCGTAGCTAGTGAAAGTGATCAGTTGCCAATTGATCAAGCAAAAAAAGTAGTTTATGGCAGTGATGGGCAGGCGAGGTTTAAGTTTTATCTTGCTAATTAGATCGTAAATCCTAGCTTTGATAAATTTTGGGTTATTACCTGCTTAACACTACCGCTCCAATCATCCGAACCATATAAAGACCAAAACTCTTCTTGATTATCTGCTAGTAATAGCGACCCTGCTTGTTCAGTTAGTTTTTTCACTAAATCATAAAGTTGAATATATTCTTCTTTAAAAGTTTCTTTTTCTGTTTTCCAATCAATAGGTTCTCTAGCTAAAATTTTTCGTAAAATCTTAATTCTAGTTTTTAAAATTAGTCGGTCTAAAGCTCTCTCTTTCTCTTGATACTCAGGGCTGCTAAGTCTTTTTTCATAACGTGCGATTTCCTTTTTAATGAAAGTTTCAATCTCTTTTGTGAGTTCTGGTGAAGAGCCTGTCTTTTCTTTTGCGGAGTTTCCTATCATGTTTTTTATTCTCTCCTGCTTTTGCTTGACTGTCAAGTGCGGTATGATGAAACAGTGTTGAGA
>WJLO01000038.1 GCA_014728425.1 Minisyncoccota bacterium
ATTCAATAATCACTGAAGACGACCACAATCACGCCTTTGTAGAGCTTAAGCAGACTAACAGTCTAAAAACAGCTGTTTCAGCTAAGGTTTCGATAGATGTAGCTACTAGCAAGGGTGTTAAGCAACAGGACATGACGATACGGGTAGACGATGACCTCTATGAACTGTCAGGCAAACGTGAGGCTTACAGCAACGGTTTTATTGTTGAAGAGATAGATCCAACGCAAGGGTTAATTAAATTTACTAATGGTGTAGTGATATATGAGGGACAAGCTCAGGGAGGGAAGAGTGAGGAGATTGTTAAAACCCAGATTAAACAAACCATTATTGACCATTTTGAGAAGGAGAAAGAGTTAGCTCCAAAAGGTATAAAAGTGTTGTCGCTGTTTTTTATTGATAAAGTTGCTCACTACCGCAAGTACCACAAGGGAGGCGAGACCGAGAAAGGTAAGTTTGCTCTGTGGTTTGAAGAAGCCTTTAAAGAAATTAAACAGAACCCTAAGTATGCGGATGTGATTCCGTATCCAGTTGAAGAAGTTCACGATGGCTACTTTGCTAAAGATAGGAAAGGGCAGTACAAGGACAGCTGGGAAAACAGACAAACGATTGCTGATGACCAAGCTTACGAGCTGATTATGCGAGACAAAGAGAAGTTACTGTCAATGGATACACCGCTTCGGTTTGTTTTTTCTCATTCCGCTTTGAGAGAAGGTTGGGATAACCCAAACGTGTTTCAGATTTGCACAATTAATGAAACCAGTTCTGAGATTAAGAAACGACAAGAGATTGGAAGGGGATTAAGGTTGCCAGTTAACCAGGAGGGGGAGCGCGTTTTTGACACCAACATTAATGTTTTAACTGTAATTGCTAACGAGTTTTATGAAGACTTTGCGCGAGCTTTGCAGACTGAGATTGAGACAGAAACAGGCGTAACCTTTGAGAGCAGGATTAAGAACAAGAAAAAACGTCGAAAGATCACCCTTAGAAAGGGATATAAGCTGGATGAAAACTTCAAAGATCTCTGGGACAAGATTAAGTATCAGACACGATATCAAGTCTCATATAGCAGGGAGGAGTTGGTCAGGCGCGCTGTAGAGGCGATCAAAGCCATTGAAGTGTCTTCACCAGTAATCATCACCTCAAAAGTAGCTATCGAGATGGATGAAAAAGAAGGTGTGTCTGCGCGAATTAGAAATGCCCCTTCAGCTCGTAGAGTAGAAACAGATGTGGTGGTCCCAAATGTGTTGGCTTATTTACAGAAAAATACCAAACTAACAAACGCGACTTTGCTTGAGGTCTTATCAAAGGCAGAGGCACTGCCAAAGATACTTAAAAACCCTCAGCAGTTTTTAGATCAAGCAGCGCAAGTATTAACTGAGGTTTTGCAATCACTGATGGTAGATGGAATTGAGTATGAGCAAATTGCTGATAGGTATTGGGAAATGCATTTGTTTGAAGACGAAGAGTTGTCTGGATATCTAGACAGTCTAGTGCAAGTTAAGCAGCAAGATAAAACACTGTATGACTATGTTCTAACCGATTCGGAAGTAGAGAAGGAATTCGCTAGGGATTTAGAATCACTCTACGATGTCAAGTTTTACTTCAAATTGCCGTATTGGTTCAAAATTGAAACGCCTTTGGGATCGTATAATCCCGATTGGGCAGTGGTTCTAAATGGAGATAAAAAGGTCTATTTCGTAGCAGAAACAAAATCTGAGGCTCAGGAGCTGAGAGCTTCGGAAGAAATGAAGATTGCGTGTGGTAAAAAGCACTTTGCTCAACTCCCGGATGTTGAGTTTAAGGGTCCAATCCACTCAACCTCGCAATTATCAGCAAATTAGTAAAAATTGATCCTATAAACCTATGAAAGTTGAGCTATGAAACTGAGCGTCGCCATTGTTGGCTTACCAAATGTAGGCAAGTCTACCTTGTTTAATGCTTTGCTAAAAAAACAGTTGGCTGTAGCAGCTAATTATCCTTTTGCTACTATTGAGCCAAATGTGGGAATAGTAGCAGTACCAGATGATCGATTGCAACAACTGGCTGAGGTGGTTCAACAAAGTCAGCATCTAGAGCAACTACCGCCTATAAAGCCAGCTACAGTGGAGTTTGTGGATGTGGCAGGTTTAGTTAAAGGAGCCAATCAAGGTCAGGGTTTGGGCAATCAGTTTTTGGCTCATATTCGTGAAACCAGTGCTGTTTGTCATGTGCTACGAGCTTTTAGTGATGAAAATGTTATTAGGGAGGGATCAGTTAATCCAGCTGAAGATTTGCAAACTATTCGCACTGAGTTGCAGTTGGCAGATCTTAATACTCTTAATAAGCAAACTCAGCCTAAAGGTGCTATTAGCAAAGCAGCTAAACAGCGGTGGCAACTTATTGAAGATTTTAAAAATCATTTAGAAGCAGGCCAGGACTTGCCTTTAGTGGATGCTACTGCTCAAGCTTTAGCTCAAGAGTTGTGTTTGCTAACTGCTAAACCAGAATTGGTTGTGATTAATCTGGATGAAGCCAAGGCAGGGAAAGGCAATTCAGCTGAGTTGATTAAAAAATATGCTGATCAATTAAAGCTTAATCCTCAACAAATTATTTTGATTAGTGCTAAATTAGAGAGTGAGTTGGCAGTACTAGCTGCTGTAGAGCAACAACAGTATTTGCAGGAGCTGGGTTTAGTTAAGACTGGTTTAGAGCGTTTAGCTGCTCAGGCTTATCAAACTTTAAAGTTACAAAGTTTTTTTACTGCTGGAATAAAAGAAGTTCGAGCTTGGACTATTAAACAAGGTAGCACTGCTCTTGAAGCTGCTGGGGTCATTCATTCTGACTTTATGAAACATTTTGTGAAAGCAAGGGTTATTTCTGTTGTAGATTTTGTCCGGCTGGGTGGTTGGCAGGCGGCTAAAGAACAAGGTAAACTGCGTTTAGAAGGGCGTGATTATCTTTTACAACCAGCTGATGTAGTGGAGTTTATGATTAGTAACTAGTTACCTCAATTCAAGATTTTCCTCAATTTTTTTGTGGTTGTTTGTTAAAAGACGGAAAAAAACTAACGAGCTTGATTGATGTTGTAAAATGTATTTATGAGTAACAAATATATATTAAAGCTATCTTTAATACTTACTTTGGTTTTGAGTTTAATTGGTTTGTTTTTAACTCAAGAGATTATTAAGGCCCAAGGCTTGCTAGCAGAGCTGGGTAGCTTACCTGCAACTCAGAGTTGTGTAACTGGCATTGGTCAAGAACAAACTATTTATTTAACTGTCAACACTCATGATTATCAAGTTGATGGCATTCAATTGGTTTTTGAAGTAATTGGTAATATTAGCAGCCTTCATGTACAAGCACCTCACGCAGCTTTACAATTAGCAAATGCCACCTCAGTAATTGACAATCAGGTGCAGGTGATTTTGGTACCTCAACAAATTGCTCAACCTTTTAGTAATAGCACAGCAGAAACAGTTTTAGAGGTTAGTTTTGTAGTAGAGCAACCAGGCTTAGTAGAGTTGGTTTTTGCTCAGCAACAAAATCTCAATTTGGCTACTTTGTATCAACTGAATCAAGACATTTTAACTGAACCAGTAAGCTTTAGTTTTAATTTTGCTACTGATTGCAATGCTTCGCCTACTCCAACCAATCTGCCGAGCCCAACTTTAACTGGTGAGCCTTCAGCTACCCCTACTGCCACTCCCACCGCTACTAATACTCCAGGACCAAGTCCCACCCCAGATCCAGAACCAACTGCCACTGGTACTCCTGAGCCCAGTCAAACTCCAGTACCTACAGCCACTCACACTCCAATACCAACTGCTACTAATACTCCAGTACCCACAACTACTTTAACCCCAACCTCAGAACCTAGCCAAACTCCAGTGCCCACTGTTACTGCAACTCATACACCCACTCCCACTTTTACACCAATTCCAACAGCAACTGCTACTGCGAGCCCAACTCCAACTTTTACACCAATTCCAGCAGCAACTGCTACTGCGAGCCCAACGCCCACTGCCACTCCTCACCCTGAAGCTGGTGAACCATCACCAACTGCTACTTTAACTCCAACCTTAACGCCGATTAATTCGCAAACCCCAACTCCAACAAAGACAGCTACCTCAACTCAACATAGCGATGATACCAACACCTCTACCACAACTACTGCGCCATTAACAGCGCCACAATTAAGTGTGTTAAGCACTAGCAGCAACAGCGTGACCTTAACTTGGACTGAAGTAAGCCCAGCTACTCATTATGCTTTAGTTTTTACTAGAGTTAGCGATGGCGAACAATATGGTAGTGCTGATGTTGGTAACACCAATACTTATACAGTTACTAACTTATCTGGCGGAGAGCTATATGAGTTTACTGTTTTTGCAGTTAATGAAACTCAAGCCGGGCCAAGATCTAATCAAGTGAGAACAGGTGTAGTAACTGGTGAAACTGTTAGTTCTAGACCAATAGGGGAGGATGGCCAAGTGTTGGGTGTTGACACTAGTGATCAGGAGCAGGAACAAACCAGTGATTTAGAGATGACTCCTAGTCTGCAGCCAAGCCAGCAGCCTCAGCCACCAAATGATCTTGCTCTTGGTCAAGTAGCTGGTGAACATACTAGCAGCTGTGATGTGCTGGGTAAGTTTTTGCCTTGGTTAATTCTTTTAGCTCAGTTAATTGGCGTTTTAGGGGTAACACTTAAGTTTAAAAAGCAGTCTTTGACTAAACTATTTTTACTTATAGTGATTACTGGTTTATCCATAGTGAGTTATTATTGGTTAAGAAATGAGGCTTGTTTGGCAGCAGGGCAGTGGCTAAGTTTGCTGACTCAATGGTATGCAGTTATAGCGGTTGGTTTAAGTTTATTAGTAAGTTTAATGAGCTATTGGTTCACTGATTAGTTTTTCCCCAAGATGTGTTATAATAACTGTTCACAACTATGAAGATTGTTAAAGATCAACCAGCTCGCCAGTATGAACTCACTTATTTAATTGCTAGTGATTTGACTGAGACCGAGATTAGTAAACTTCAACAAACTGTTCAAGATTTAGTAAAAAAACATCAAGGTAAAATCATTGAAACCGAGGATTGGGGTAAAAAAACTTTGGCCTATAAGCTTAAAAAAGCTGGTAAAATTTTTACTACTGCAGTTTACACTCACTTAGTGATTGAACTCCCACCCGGCCAGGCACAAGAATTAGAAAAACAGTTGCATTTAACAGATCAGATCATCCGACACTTACTGATAACAAAAGAATCAAAATAACCCAATTTTCCAATTGTTACAGTTAATGTCAGGGTTAAACAGTATAATATTGATAGTATAAATTTATCTTAGTGAAATACTGATCAGTCGCACTAAAGAAAAAGGAGTATTTATGGCAGTCAGATCTTTAAATAAAGTGATGATTATTGGTAATCTTACTCGAGATCCAAATCTACGGTTTACCCCTAGTGGTACTGCAGTTTGTTCTTTTGGAGTAGCAACTAATAGAAGCTGGATGCCTTCTGATGGAGGTGATCGTGTAGAAAAAGTTGATTTTCACAATATTGTGGCTTGGTCTAAACTAGCTGAAATTTGTGGGCAGTTATTACACAAAGGTGATAAGGTTTATGTGGAAGGCCGGTTGCAAACTCGTGACTGGAAGACCGAAGATGGTTCTGATCGTCGAGTTACTGAAGTAGTAATCGATAACATGATCCTGTTACGTTCTCCTCATCATGGTAGTAGTAATAACGATGATGATGATTACGATGACAGTGATGACCAAGCTGATGAGCCTGAGCCAGAAGAGGAAGAAGTTGAGGCTGATGATCAAGATCAAAAAGGTGATGAAGTTGCTGACGACATCCCTTTTTAGTGGATGATCGCAGTAGATTATTAAATTGATTAGCTTTAATATAAGCTAGTCAATTTACTTAGATAAAAAATAAAAATTTATTAATTTATTAATAATTATGGCTTATGAAAAGAAGAAAATCACATTCTAAACGCAAATCAAGAAAAAAGCCTAAAGTTGATCCCAACTTAACTTTTTCCTATCATCAACCTCAAGAGTTGAAAAAATATATTAATGATCAGGGAATGATCTTACCTCGCGAATATACTGGCTTGGCACAAAAACAACAGCGTCAATTGGCCAGAGCAGTTAAACGGGCACGACATTTGGCTTTATTGCCTTTTACCCAGACATTGTAAAGATCTTAAAGTGTTTCAATTAAACTTGCACAGATCTTAAGATTGAGGTTAAAATAGCACATCATGATAAAACTGTCTTACGTTCGTAACTTAATTGTAGCTTTGTTGTTAGTAGTTTTGGGTGGCATGCTTGGCTACCGTTTTCATCAGACTGGCCAGCTACCGCTCAATTTACAAAACTGGCCTGTTTTAAATAGATTTTTAAAGCCTCGTCGCCAAAGCTCCTTAGCCCAGTTAATTGGTGATCCTGAACCTCCTGAAAATTTGGCCACTCAGCCTGGTGAAAAGGTTAACTTTGATGCTTTCTGGGAAGTTTGGGCTTTACTAGAAGATCGTTATCTTGAATCAGAAAAAATGGAGCCCAATAAAATGGTCCATGGTGCCATTGCAGGCATGACTGCTGCTATTGGTGATCCTTATACTATTTATTTACCGCCAAAAGATAACCAGCGCAGTGGCGAAGATTTAGCTGGCAGCTTTTATGGCGTAGGCATTGAGTTGGGCTATATTGATGAAACTCTTGCGGTGGTAGCACCACTTAAGGGGACGCCAGCAGATCACGCTGGGATTCAAGCTGGAGACTTAATTCTTAATGTTAAAGATGAGCAAAAAGACTTAGATGAGTCAACTGCTGGTTGGTCTTTAAATGAAGCTGTAGAAAAAATTCGTGGACCTAAAGGTTCACCAGTGACCTTAACTCTGTATCGCAAAAATAATGGCAATAAACCTTTTGAGATTACTGTTAATCGCGGAGAGATTATTGTAGAAACTGTAGAACTGAGCTGGCTGGAAAAAGATGGTCAAAAAATCGCTCATCTGAGGGTTTTTCGATTTGGCGAGCGCACCAAAGTAGAGTGGGATCAAGCAGTAGAAGAGATTTTAAGTCAGGGTTCGCAATTGTCAGGAGTAATTTTAGATTTACGCAATAACCCCGGTGGATTTTTTGATAGATCAATTGATTTAGCTAGCGATTTTGTAGCTAAAGGTCAAATAGTGGTTTCGCAAAAAAGCAAGTATGATCAGCAAGATTTTTATAGCAATGGTACTGGGAGATTAATTAAGATTCCAGTAGTAGTGCTAGTTAATCGCGGCAGTGCCTCTGCTTCTGAAATTTTAGCTGGGGCTTTAAGAGATCAAAAAGGCACTAAGCTAATTGGTGAAAAAACTTTTGGTAAGGGCACTATACAAGACCGATTGGAAGTTTCTAATGGCGGAGGGGTGCATGTTACTGTGGGTCGCTGGTTGTTGCCCAAGGGGGACTGGATTCATGATGAAGGCATTCCAGTGTCAGTAGAAGTTACTGACGATCCAGAAACCGAAAACGATGAAGTGCTTGACCGCGCTTTGGATGAATTTCCCCTTGCAAACTAAAAGAATTTTCTTTAAATTATGATCACTATGCAGCTTCGCCCAACAGTTAAAACTTTTTTACTGGGTTTATCGATTTCTTTTTTAGTATTAATCAGTTTTTTTGCCGGGGCAGTAGCAGATCGAGTTTTTGTGATTAAACCACTTGATTATTTGCTTGATCGGCAAATTAAAGTGACTAGTTCTGTAGAGCGTCAGCCAAGCTCGTTATTAGGCGAGTTATTACCAGGCGAAGATTCTTTTAGTGTGCCAGATATTGCTGAAGCTGCTTCTGCTTCTGTAGTAACAGTCTCGATCAAAAAACAACAACGCGTTCTTGATCCTGCAGAACAAGGTATTTTTGGTGAGTTTGGTTTTGGTTTTAACTTGCCTCAAGGAGAACTCAAAGAAATTCAGCGGGATATTGGCACTGGGTTTGTGGTCAGCAATGATGATGAATATTTTATTGTAACTAATAGGCATGTAGTTAATGATCCTAAAGCTGAGTATTTAGTGATTGATAAAAACAATCAAGAGTATCAAGTTAGCAAACTCTATCGCGATCCAGCTAATGATTTGGCTATTTTGCAGGTTGATGGCTTAGAGTCGCCAGCTTTACCTTTGGGAAATTCAGATCAGTTGCGAGTAGGAGAACAAGTGATTGCGATTGGAACAGCTTTAGGTGAGTTTCGGCATACTGTTACAACTGGAGTAATTTCTGGTTTAGGGCGGGGAATTACAGCTGGCAATCCTTTGGCAGGAATGGTGGAGTCAATTGAGGGAGTGATTCAGACTGATGCTGCTATCAATCCAGGTAATTCTGGTGGGCCATTAATTAATATTGCTGGTCGCGTGATTGGAGTAAATGTGGCTACTGCTAATGCTGAAAACATCAGTTTTGCTATCCCTATTAATGTGGTTAAGGCTTCAATTAAAAACTTTGCTGAAACTGGCAAGTTTGCCCGGCCATTTTTAGGTGTTCGTTATCAACCAATCTCTGAGCAGGCTGCAATCCTAAATGAGGTTCCCCAGGGTGTTTATTTAACTGAGATTGTGGCTGGTAGCACAGCAGCAGCAGCTGGCTTGCAGCCGGGCGATATCATTACTGAGTTTGCTGATCAGAGCTTAAAGGAAAATGATTTAGCAGTTTTAATCAACCAACAAAAAATCGGTGACACAGTCACGATTAAGTTCTGGCGCAAAGGGGAACAGCAAAGCGTTGAGGTAAAATTGCAAGGGAGTGGGGGGTGAGGGGAGAGTTAGCTCGGTTTAAGCAACCAATTAATAAGTGGTGGTAATCGTTGGGTTAGTGTGTATACTAAGTTAGTATAGGCAGCTGCCTGACTACGATCTATAGGTGCTAATCCGCCTAAGCCACATTGAGGACTAACGATTAAATGCTCCCTAACTAATTCTTCAGGTATACCGCCATTAACTAACCAGCCTACAATTTCTTCATATCTTCTAGCAGCCTCTAAGAGCAGTTGACTAATGAGTGGTCTGGATTGAGTAAGAATAAATAAATCAGTTTGATCTTTTACTTGTAATTGGGGTAAAAATTCTACTAAATGTGCTAAGTTTGTTGGAATAATCCCTAAAACTAAGTTGCCTCCTCGTTCCATAAAAGTTTTGATGGCCGCCTCATGTCCTCTTAATAGTCTGGCTTGTTTCCAAGCATCAAAATTTAAGAAATCAACATACTTGAGCATCTCTGGAATAAAGCTACCACAGACGTGAACCATTCGTTGATAGGGCAGAGCATCTGAGTTCTCCCAAATAAGTTGATAGGCGCCTAAGGATGTGCTTTTTCTTGGTCCTTGTTCGTTATCCATGGCTTCAAAACCAGGTTCATCTAATGAGAAAATAACTTCAATTTGTCGATTAGTGACTGCTGCTAGTGATTGACGAATTTTTCTGGTCCATAAAAGTGATCGAGCTAGTGTTGAGCCGGCATGAACATTTAAGATTCGTTGATTTTGTTCTACCAGGCGTTTTTTAACAGGTTGTCCATCTTCATCAAGTGTCCAGGTGTCCATAGCTGTATTGATAGGCCCAGCCATTTGCATTTTAACAAAAAATGGATCTGTACTTGAATCATTGTTTAATTGTGTTTCTAATCTAGCAATTAAGGCTTCTAGTTCTGGGGGGTACCAGTCAAATTCAGGGAACTGTTCTACTATTGAGTCCAGAGTTGCTTCTATTTCCTCTTGATCATTTTCTCCGATGTGGATTAATAATTGGCTGACAACTAACTCAATGTCTGCAAATTTGGTTTCGGCTCCTGGTGGTTGAGTGATAGCTCCAAATTCTTCTCCTTTGTCAGCTTGGACTTGAAGTTGATAGACTAAATGGCCATCACTAGTAATCCTTAATAGGGGAAAGTGATTAACTGCTCGCGGATTCATAGCAAAAAGATTTGGTCCTTCTTCTGGTCCTTCTCCTTGTCCTAACTGGACTGCCTCGGGTAAGTGACAAGAGCTCGCTTCTGGAGGACAAGCAAGATCCAAAGCTGCTCGAATTACCTCACGATCTTGCCTACCAAGAACAATTAAGCTACCGATAAATAAATAGGAAGGAGATTCTGCGGGAGGAGATTCTGCTGAATTAGCCATAAGGACTCTTTTTACCTAGGGCAGAGTTAATGACTAGATTGTTATATTTTAATATAATAAGCATTGCTGCTGCAAGTATCAATTTCTACGTCCCCTCCTGCCAACTCGAAAGATATCTTTTTTGCTCAGCAGTGAGTTTATCGATCTTGACTCCTTCGCTAGCCAGTTTAAGTGTTGCAATTCGCTGATCTAATTTAGCTGGTAAAGCATGGACTTTGGCTGTTAATTTGCCTCGTTTTTGCCATATGTATTCTGCTGCTAAAGCCTGACCAGCAAAACTCATGTCCATGACTGAAGCCGGATGTCCATCAGCAGCCGCCAGGTTAACTAGTCTGCCATCTGCTAGCAAATTAATCTTGCGATCTGGCAGCTGATATTCAGTCACAAATTTTCTCACTTGACTGATTTTTTTGGCTAGTTTTTTTAAAGCCGGTTTATTGATCTCAACATCAAAATGACCTGATTGTGCCAGGATGACCCCGTCTTTGGCTTGGCGCAGATGCTTTTCGTCTACCACGTGCTTGTTGCCAGTAGTAGAGAGCACCAGATCAGCTTTTTTAATAGCTTGAATCAAGCGCATTACTTGAAAACCATCCATTTTGGCTTCTAGTGCCTTGATTGGGTCAACTTCGCAAACAATCACTTGAGCTCCCATACCTTTGGCTCGCATGGCCACTCCACGGCCGCACCAACCATAGCCACAAACTACAAAAGTTTTGCCTGCAAGCAAGACATTAGTGGCCCGCAGAATTCCATCAATAGTGGACTGACCAGTGCCATAACGATTGTCAAAGAGATGTTTAGTAAGATTGTCATTAACTGCTAGCACCGGGATTTTCAAGGCCTTGTCTTTAGCCATGGCCTTTAGCCTAATCACCCCAGTAGTGGTTTCCTCGGTTGAGCCAACTACAGTAGGGAGTTGGCTTTTTCTTTTTTCGTGGAGCAAGCCAACTAAATCAGCACCGTCATCCATGGTTAAGTTAGGCTTGGCATTCAAAACTGCGTTTAAGTGTTTGTAGTAGGTTTGATTGTTTTCACCTTTGATGGCAAAAACTTGAGTTTTAAAATATTTCACTAAGGCTGCAGCCACAGCGTCATTGGTAGAAAGAGGGTTGCTGGCACAAAGCAAGACTCTAGCACCACCGGTTTGTAAGGTGTGAACCAGGTTAGCAGTTTCTGAAGTGACGTGCAAGCAAGCGCCCAAGGTGATTCCTTTAAGTGGTTGTTGCTTTTTAAATCGTTTGCGGATTTGGCGCAACACTGGCATGTCGCGTTCGGCCCAGTTAATCAGCTTTTTACCTTTTGGAGCAAGTTTAAGATTTTTGATATCGTGTTGCATAGCACCTTTCTAGTTGGCTGTTTTGGTTAATTGAGTGAGTTTAGCAATTCTGTTATTTAACTGAGTTGTGGTGGGCTGGTGATTTACTGTACCATGTTTTTCAACCACAAAGCTAGCTAAAGCATTGCCAGTTTGTAAGGCTGTTGTTAAGCTTTGGCCTTTTAATAAACTGGCTACAAAGCCACCGCGCCAAGCATCGCCAGCTCCAGTAGGATCAACAACTTTTTTAACTGGATAGCCAGGTACATAATAATCATTATGCTTATCCTGATAACGCACGCCCTTTTTTCCTAGGGTGGTAACAATAGCAGTGTTGTTCTTAAAAAGAGTGGTGGGATTTAGTTGGGTGATTTGAAAAATCTTAGCAATTTCATAA
>WJLO01000039.1 GCA_014728425.1 Minisyncoccota bacterium
ATTACTAGCCAACTATTAACCAATGATTAACTACTATGCTGATAATTCTAACACTTTCTTCAGAGATCGTTAATTAACATCACTTTGCCACTAACAACTATAAATTCGTTTTTTAATTAACAACAACCTGAGCCCTTAAATCCAATAGATCAACTCAACAGAGTAATGATTTATAAAAACAATTACCACACATTAGCAAGCGTAGTTAATTAATCAGTAATTTCAACAGCAGCTTTTCTGCCTAACTGTACTGCATAATTAACCCCTCGGTCCCAAGGATAAATCTGCTGCATGCTGGCCCAATAAACTTGCGGATGGTCAGTTTTGATGCTGGGCACCAGCTTACTATGATTAACTTTAGTGATTGGTTGAGCAAAATTAGCTTTAAACAACCAAGATTGTTTTAGCTGATTTTTAAACTGAGGCGCAAGTTGGTTTAAAAATGGCTGATACTTTTTTAAAACTTGAATTTTATTGAGTTTAAAAAACTGGTCATTAGCTGGTAAATACTTGCCCACATAGACTAAGTTGTTGCCATCATAATGTTGACTATCTACTAAGTTGGTGTGTTCTACTACTGCTAAAAAAGGCCAATCTGGTTCATTAATATTTAACCAATAAGTTTGATCTTGAAAAAAGGGTTGATCAAGAGCTAATACCAAGGTCATTGCTGCCAAACCCTGAAGTTTTTGCAGTTGCGATGACTGTTTAATCAAGCCCTGAGTTAATTGTGCATAGATTTTGCTAGTAACTGTTAATAAAACTCGATCAAAACCTTGATCACTAACTATTAGCTGTTTATTATGATGTTCAAGATGATTAATCTTACTATTGAGCTGAAATTTGACTCCCTGTTGTTTAAGCTTAGTGGTGATCTGCTGAGCTAAATTTAAAAAACCACCTTTAAAATAACCCAAACTTGCTGAGCGGGCATAAATACGAGCCCAAAACCAAGCCATGTTAATCTGCTGGGCCTCACTGCCAAACTTGCCTTGAAAAAGTGGCTGCCACAATACTTGATAAGCTTTTTGTCCCATAGTAGCCTGCAAAAATTCCTGAGCAGTCCAGCGCTCTAAAAGCTGGCCAGCAGGATTAAGTTTTAAAAATGCCAACACAGCAGCAGTACGTAGTTTAGCTCCCCACGATAGATAAGGAAAACGCAACAATGATAAGGGGGAATCTAACTGAGCTACTTGGCCTTGATACAACGAGGCAGTACGCACTCGTTCAAAAAACATCAACTCTGTGAGTTGCATCTCTTGCAACAGCTGTTTTAAAGCTTGATCAGTGGCAAAAATATGATGATAGTGATATTCTAAACTCCAAGCCCAACTAGGTTGTTGAAAGCCAGCTGCTAAACCACCAGGGCGATCACTAGCTTCAAAAATAGTTACTTGATGACCAGCTCGAATTAAATCCCAAGCTGCTGCTAAACCAGTAAAACCAGCCCCAATAATAGCAATTTTCATAATTTAAATGCCAAACTTAACTTTTAGATAAATTCTAAAAGCCTCCCAGCCAGCTTTAATAATTACTTTTAAGTTATTGCCAGTGGGACTGCCATATTGACGAGGTAAGTGGTCAACTGGTAGCTGCTTAAACTTAACTCCTTGCTTCTTAAGCCGGTACAAAAACTCTGCACTAGTAAAAGCTCCAGTAGAGATCAAAGGTAAAGATTTAATTAGATCAGCCTTTAGCAACTTAAAAGCGCAATCAATGTCTCTAACATGAATGCGATACAAAATATCTACATACAATTTAAATAAACGTGCATTAAAAGCCCTTAAACTACCTTCGGCCCGATTTTTACGATAACCAATAATTGCCTGATAGTCTTGAGCATAGGACACAAACTCAGTTAACTGAGTAAGTTTAAACTGTAAATCACCATCAGTAAAAAAAATCCAATCATATTGTGCCGCCTGAAAACCAGAGCGTAAGGCTGCTCCATAGCCGCGGTTATGCTGATGGTTAACTACTTTAATCCGAGTGTCTTTTTTAGCTAGTTGAGTAGCAATGTTTTTGGTCTCATCAGTGCTGCCATCATTAACAATAATGATCTCAAATTTCTTAGCCAGTTTGGGTAAAACTTCAAGTGCCTCTGCCACAAACAATGGCACATTAGACTCCTCATTGTAACAAGGAAAAAAAGCTGATAAAGAATGAAGTTTCTTCATAAACAATATTGATTATTTCCAACTGGGTAACACAAAGTATACTGCATGAGCCAAGTTTTTGGAAACAGTTAATCCCACCCAATGAGGATAAAAAATCACAAAACTTAATAAACTTAAAGCCAAAATAGTTAGCACCAAGCTTTGAGCCCCTGAATGGACTCGTTGCCATAACCAAGATAAACTCACTGCTAAAATAATCATCAACAAAGGTACTGCTAAAGTATAGTGATAAAAAAACAAAATCCGCGGAGAAAAAATCCATGGCAGCCAAACCACTAAATAACTTAACCATAAAAAAAGATAGTGATTACTAAACCAGTGAGTAATAGTTTTTTTGGTAACTCTAAACAACCAAATCACTGCTGCTAAAGCCCCAGCTAACAACAATACCGGATTACCTAAAGCATAAATGTTGGCAGTGTAACCAGCTTGAGCCTGACCTTGCCAGTACCAAACCGGTCTGAGATTCAATACCCATTGCCAAGGCTGAGAAGCATAAGCATGATTGGCATCGCGATGAAATTGATACCAAATAATCTGCTGATGAAGCTCAAGCCACTGAGCTAAGTTTTTGCCTTGCCAAAACATGGGTAAAAAAATTAATAAATAAACTGCTAAAGGAGTTAAGATTAAGCTAAAAATCACTAAAGGTAGTTGATGATATTTTTTTTGCTGTAGTTTTTGACCTAGTTCCCAAATTAATATCAATACTAAAGCTAATAATCCAGACCATTTGGTAGCTAAACCTAGTCCAAATAAGCCGCCAGTGACCAGCAGCCAAAATCGTGCTTGCTGATGTTGACTGCGCTGATGCTGCAAATAAGCCCACAAGCTGGCTAATAACCAAAAACTAGCTTGAATGTCGTTCATTACAATGCGTGATTGAACTAATAACAAGCCGTCTAAACTTACTAAACCAGCTGCTAATAAACTGACTTGAGTTCTTTGAAATAAAGCCTGAGCTAATAAATAAGTCAAGCCCACTACGCCAACGCCAAAAATCACACTGCTCAAACGAGCAGCCCAAACAGATTCTCCCCAAATTTGCATACTTAAGGCTTGAAAATATTTAGCCAATGGTGGATGAAGCCAATCAAAATAATTGCCCTGCTCATCAATAGGGCCATGCCACCATTCAAAAGCGCGTGAGTCATGGTGTAAAATTAACTGCGCTGCTGGTAAATGATAGACCTCATCAAAATATTTTTGTGGAGGAGAGCCTAGGTGGTACAACCGCACTATTAAAGCAAATATTAAAATAGTCACTAACATTAATAACTGCTTCATAATCAAGCTCTCATTAACTTATACTATCACGATCATGGTAATTCTAAAAAAAACCAACAGCGTGTTTAATAACAATCTATGTTAACTAAAAATAGCGGTATGAGCAGATGAGTTTCAGTCTGTTAATTCAAAAATTTACCTTGAAAAGTGGTTTACTGATAAACCTCAGTTGTGAGTTAGTTATTTGGGCTTTATTCACAGCCAAAATGGCTTAAACTAAACTAGTTTCAGCAAAATTGTCCTAATCCTGTTCTACTTTTTTAACAATCCGAGCAAACTTTTTACCATCTAGCGAGGCTCCGCCAACTAACACCCCATCACTAACTAGCAGATATTCTGCAGCATTGGCGGGTTTAACACTGCCGCCATAAATAACTGGCACCTGACCAAAAAACCGTTGAATCTTGGCTACAACTTGTTTCACTTTATTAACAGCTTGATTTTTACCAGAACCAATGGCCTTAATAGGTTCATAAGCTATGATGCACTTTGAGTAAAACTTTTTTTCAATTGCCTTAGCTTGAGGTGCTAAGTAGGGCTCATCTACGCAAACAATGGGAATAAACTCTGCAGCCACAGCCTGAGCCACTTTATTAGCGATTTGCTGATGATTTTCCTGAAAATAACGCCGCCGTTCACTATGACCAACTAAGGCATATTTGACTGTTAAATCTTGCAAATTATAACCAGTAACTGCTCCGGTATAAGCACCAGCCGGAAACGGGCTTAAATCTTGCACTCCCAGCTCAAGATGAGGTTGATTTTGCTGAAGTTGAGTTTTCATCATAGTTAATAATGGAAAAGGCGGCAACACAATCACTTGAGCTGAGGTTGGTAAACTGGCCAATTCTGTTTGAAACTGTGTTAACCAGTTTTTTATCCCCTGAATGTTTTTGTGTGATTTCCAGTTAGCAACAATGAACTTTGACATAAGACCCTTTTTTTAATTTATCAGTATATTATCATAAAACCTACACTGACATTATCAAAATAATAAAAAACTTTGTCAAATAACTACGTGAGTTTTTACTACAACCATAGTGCTTAAATAGCTTAAAACTTTGAAAAATTAATAAGCTGTTAAACTAACTAATAAAGTATCCAGCCATGAGCAAACACCCTGCCTACATTCATGCTAAAGTCCCAGAAGCTGTAATACAGGAGCTTGTAGATAAAATCTTGGCTATTTATCGAGAAATAGATCTCTTTACTCAGCCTGAAGAATTTGGTAAAGCATTTGAAAAATTAAGAAGAGAAGAAAAATACACTCAACAAGAGATCGATGCTGCCAATCATGAACTTCGCAGAAGGCTTAAGGCGCAACAAACCTAATTACCGTGATCCCAATTCTTGCTCAATGAACAATTCTTATCGACTTTGAATGTTAACAGTATTAAAAAACCTCTTGCCGGTTTTACTGTTAAAACCGTCATGCTAAGATAGCTTTTGTGTTAAAGATGCTTAAACAGCTCAATCGCGAACAATGCCAAGCAGTGCAACACCAACAAGATCCTGCTGTGGTCTTAGCTGGAGCTGGTAGTGGTAAAACTCGAGTGCTGACTACTCGGGCAGCCTGGTTAATTCAACAACAACAACTTAACCCTGAAGAAGTTTTGTTAGTCACCTTTACTAACAAAGCTGCAGGAGAAATGAACAAGCGAGTTTTTGATTTAACTAATCAGCAGCTTCCTTTTTCTGGCACTTTTCATAGCTTATGTGCCCGTATTTTACGCCGTGATGGTCAACAACTGCAGCTTGATCCCAACTTTACGATCTATGACTCCACTGATCAGCGAGCCCTAATTAAACAACTTTATCAAAAACATAAATTTGATCAAAAAAAACATCCTCTTAACAAAACTAGAGCCTTGATTTCTCAAGCCAAAAACGAAATGCTCAGTCCTAACCAGTATCAAGAACTTGCTACTGGTTTTCATCAAGAGTTTGCTGCTCAAGTTTACCAACTTTACCAACAAGCCTTAAAAGATCAACAAGCAGTTGATTTTGATGATCTTTTACTACTAACCGTTAAGTTGCTTAAAAACCAATCACAAATCAGAAAAAAATATCAGCAGTTATTTAGCCATGTCTTAGTTGATGAATATCAAGACACTAACAAAGCACAATATCAGCTTACTAAGATTTTTGCTCAACCACAAAATAATCTTTTTGTGGTCGGTGATTTTTCACAAAGTATTTATGCTTGGCGCGGAGCTGATTATCGTAATCTTTTTTATCTTAAACAAGACTTTCCTCAATTAACTGAGTATCGCTTAGAACAAAACTATCGCTCTAGTCAAACTATTTTGGATGCTGCCACTCAAGTGATCAAAAAAAACTCTTCTCATCCTATTTTGGAACTTTGGACCGATCAACCAGCTCAAGACAAAATTAAACTTTTAGAAAACAGTAATAATAACCAAGAGGCTCAGGCAGTAGTAAGCTTAATTCAAGATTATCAAATCCAGTACGCTTATCAAGACATGGCCATACTTTATCGCACTAATGCTCAATCTCGAGCTTTTGAAGAAGCTTTGATGACTAAAGGGATTCCTTATCGTATTGTGGGCGGTATTAAATTTTATGAACGCGCTGAAATTAAAGATGTTTTAGCTTATCTCAAAGTAGCTACTAATCCCGCTGACACAGTAAGCAAGGAGCGTATTACTAAACTAGGAAAAAGACGCTTAGCTAAATTTCAAGATTGGTTAACTCAGCAAACTGCAAACCAAGCAATCAATCAACTTCAGCCTCAACAACCGCCTTTGGCTGTTTTAAAAGAAATCCTAACAGTAACTGACTACTTGGCTAAATATGATGCTCAGGATCCCCAAGACCAGGCTCGGTTAGAAAATGTACAAGAGCTACTTAATGTAGCAGCTCAGTTTGATGATTTAGTAACTTTTTTACAAAGTGTGGCTTTAGTACAAAATGATTATCTAGCTCATCAAAGCTGGCAACCTGAGCCTGATCGAGTGACCCTAATGAGCCTGCATGCGGCTAAAGGCTTGGAGTTTGCTGTAGTTTTTATGGTAGGCATGGAAGAAGGATTATTGCCTCACTCTCGCTCTAGCTGGGACAAAGAACAACTTGAAGAAGAACGTCGGCTTTGTTATGTAGGTATTACCCGGGCTAAAAAGCATTTGGTACTCAGTTATGCTAAAAAGCGTTGGCAATATGGCAATACTAGTAAAAGCACTCCTAGTCGATTCATTAGTGATATCAATGAAGAGTTATTAGAAATCCCTCGCCATTGTCAGTTTTATCAACAAACCCCATCAGCAAAAAAACAACGCATTATTGATAATCAAGATCTTGATGATTTTCTAGCTGATGACCTTGACGCCCGCAGTTTTTTAGAAACCTAAGATTAATTTCACTAACTTAGCTAAGCAATCACACAACCAAACAACCAGAGTCTCTTCTCATTCTGGGGCTTTCCCCTTATAATAAGAACACCAACATGTTAATTAGACCCATCCGCTCTGAAGAAAAAGATCTTTATAATCAAGTTGTTAATCATCCTTTACAATCTTGGCAATGGGGTGAGTTTCGCCAAAAAACTGGTTTAAAGGTAGCTAGAGTAGGTTTTTTTAAACAAGGCCAACTATATAAAGGGTTAACAGTTACTTTTCACCCTCTTCCTCTGATTAATAAAAATGTTGGTTATTGCCCTAAAGGCTTTATGCCTGACGAAGAACAGCTAGCAGTGCTTAAACAACTAGCTGAACAACATCAAGCCTTATTTATTAAATTAGAGCCAAATATTGGCAACAAGGTTGGTGAACCTTCGGCCCACGAGCAAGTGGGTCGATTTTTATTAGCCAATGACGCCACTCCTGGTCGCCCTTTATTTACCAAATATACTTTTCAGGTTGATCTTACCCAATCAGAAGACAAACTTTTTGCCAACTTAGCTAGCAAAACTCGCTACAATGTTCGCTTGGCTCGTAAAAAAGGGGTGCAGATCTTTGAAAACACTTCTAAACAAGGCATGAATCAATATTTAGAAATCTTACAAGAAACTATCAAGCGTCAAGGTTTTTATGCACATACTCCAGAATATTTTCAAACCATGTGGCAAGAACTAGGTGATTCTGGCATGCTGCGAATCTTTCATGCAGTTTATCAAAACAACATCTTAGCCTCTTGGGTTATGTTTTTGTTTAACAACGTGCTATATTATCCTTATGGTGCTTCAAGAAATATGCATCGAGAAGTTATGGCCAGCAACTTAATGATGTGGGAAATGATCCGCTTTGGCAAAGAACAAAACTGCACTAAACTTGATATGTGGGGCTCTTTAGGACCAAAACCAAACGAAAATCATCCTTGGTATGGTTTTCATCGCTTTAAAAGAGGCTATGGTGGTGATTTGATTGAGTTTTTAGGCACCTATGACTTAGTCGCTAATTGGCCAATGTACAAACTGTTTAGAATAGCAGAAAATCTTCGGTGGAAACTACTCAGACTTAAAACCAAACTTAGAATTTAAATAGAAAGGCTCTCTTATGACAAAACCCCGCTTTAGACGCATCATGCTTAAAGTTGGTGGCGAAGCCATGATTGGCAACCGTACTTATGGTATTGACCATGAAGCTGCGCTTAAAGTTGCCAATAAAATCAAAAAGATCTATGTTAAACATGTGCAAGTGGCTATTGTCATTGGCGGCGGTAATATTTTTCGGGGAGTGGCTGGTTCTAAAAAAGGGATTGATCGTACTGCAGCAGATTATATGGGCATGTTAGCCACGGTCATGAATGGTTTAGCTTTGCAAGACGCTTTGGAAAAAATCGAAGTACCAGCCAGACTACAATCTGCTTTACAAATGCCAGCAGTAGCAGAAAACTATATTCGCAGAAGAGCTATTCGCCATATGGAAAAAGGCCGAGTAGTCATTTTAGCTGCTGGCACTGGAGTGCCTTATGTTACTACTGATACTGGAGCTGCTCTTCATGCTTTAGAACTACACTGTGATGTGCTAATGAAAGCCACTAAAGTGGCTGGAGTTTATAATCAAGATCCCCTGAAAAATCCTCAGGCAAAAAGATTTAAGACTTTAAACTTTAAAGATGCTATTGAAATGACTGGCATCACTGTAATGGATACTGCTGCCTTGGCTATGAGTCAAGAAAACAGCATGCCAATAATGGTTTTAAAGCTATTTGAACAAAATCAATTAGAGCGCGCTATTGACGGAGAAGAAATAGGTACTTATGTTAGTAATAATGTTAAAACTGAGTTTGCTGAATAATAACGATTATTGGTTTTTTTGCAAAATAACAAAAGTTACAAAAACTATTATAAAATCACTTTATGAATGAGCAAGCACCTCCACCACAAAAATATAGATATGAATCACCAAGAGAACCTGATTTGGGACCAATGGGAAGAATAGCAAAAAAATTAAAAGGCCTTTTCACAGGTTGTGGCCCAAGTAAACCACCTCAACCGCCTTCAGCAGCTCAAGATCCTCCAGGTCGCTCAACAGTGCAGAATAATCGGGAAGATCCAACAGCGCAAGCTCGGCAGACTTCTAATCAACCAGCGCCCCTAAGAGATAAGGCAAATCAAGAACCCAAAGTCATCAAACTTGGTGAGCCAGAAGGTCGGGTTACAGCTGAAAACATTGGGCGCACAATTAATTTTTTACAAGAACTGGTTGGATTTTACCTAAATCACAGAGCCGATGAGACATTAGATTTACAAAGTTTGGCTGCAGATGAAGTTTTCATGGTTGGCAATTTTAAAGGCTTAGCTGTTGAACAACAAACAGTCTACAATCGACAGGCTTGCATTTTAGCAGTCCTGCAAATGCTGGCCCAACAGGTAGGCTGGATTGATACTAGTGAAGAATTTGATCTTTTGCATCAAAAAGGAGACCTGTTAGAAGTTGCTGAGCAAATACCAAATTTGACCTACGATGGATCAGTAGGAACACTCAGGTTAAATCAAGCTGATAAAATTCAACAATGGTTAGGGCGATTTCTAGAACTCACTCAAGGATACAGGGATTCAGCAGCTCAAAACCTAGGAACTATAAGTTATCTTACTAGCGCTGATCTCATTCCTAATCAACAGACTGAGCAACCCTCTGATCAATTAAGCAACCAGAATTCGCTTACACCTATAGTAGCTCGAAGATTAAGTCTTCTTGCCGCTGATCACAATGGTTTTGAAAATCTTCCTATTAACACCTGCTTAATTGCTTTTATGATTCAGGAGTATTTACTTAACAAACAAGTCTTTTTTGGAGTACGCCTAATTGACAATATTCAAAATCTAGAGGAAGCCTCCTTTGTAGGTCATCAGGTATTAATTGACCGAATAGCTATTGAAGGCACGCCTCAATCACCAAAAATAAAATTCCATATTATTGACCCTATGGGGAGTGATCGTTGGATTGATTTAACTACCTTAATTACGACTTTAGACAGTAGTGCCTTTGTTGCTCACAATCCTCATACTAGTAACCGACCTATCAAGTGTCAAAAAAGTGATGCCTATAAACCTTTACAAGGAGGGGGCACTAATGACACTGCTAGAATAAAATGGAAATATTAAATCAAAAAACTAACAAAGGAGCCTTATGAAAACTTTTGGTATTAATGGTTTTGGCCGAATCGGCCGGACTAGTTTTCGCACCTGGTGGTTGTATCAAAAAGATCAACTAGATCTAAAACTCATCAACACTTCTGGTTCAATGGAGTTAGAAAACTGGCTCCACCTGCTTAAATATGATACTAACTATGGTGTTTTTACTGAACCTATCCAGATTAACAAGCAACAATCAAACCAAGATGTTACTGATGCCAATCCAGTCTTAGGCACTATTAAAATCCAAAATCGAGAAATCGTGGTCACTGCTCAGCGTGATCCTGCCAAAATTCCTTGGGGTAAACACAATGTTGAAGTAGTGGTAGAAGCCACTGGAGTTTTCCGCACCGAAGAAGCTGCTTCAGCTCATTTAAAAGCTGGAGCCAAAAAAGTAATGCTGTCAGCACCAGCCAAAGGTGGTACTGTTAGCACAGCTGTAATGGGAGTAAATGAACTTAATAACCAAAACCCGATTAGTTCTAATGCTTCTTGCACCACCAACTGTGTAGCACCAGTAGCTCAAATTATGGTACAAAAATTTGGCATTAAAAAAGCCATTATGACCACTATTCATGCTTATACTGATGATCAAAATACTCAAGATAACTCTCATAAAAAAGACCTACGTCGTGCCAGAAGCGCAGCCGAAAACATCATTCCTACCACTACTGGGGCTGCTTTAGCTACCACTAAAATCATCCCTGAACTTAAAGGCTTGTTTGATGGCATGGCTGTACGCGTGCCCACCCCAGTAGGCTCTTTATCTGACATGGTTTTTGTTACTAAAAAAACTACTACTGTAGAAGAAGTTAATGAGGTTTTTGAAGCTGCTAGTAAAGAACCAAGATGGCAAGGCGTGCTAGCAGTCACTCATGAGCCAATTGTGTCTAGTGATATTGTGGGTCGATCTGAGTCTTCTATAGTTGATTTGTCTTTAACTCAAGTAATCAAAGGGGATTTGGTAAAAGTAGTGAGCTGGTATGACAATGAATGGGGTTACTGTTGCCGGTTGTTGGAGCAGTTAAATAAGGTATAATCACGCCATGGCAAAAAATAAAAAAAGTGGCTCAAAAAAAACCAAAAAAAACAAATCTGCAAAAAACAAGGGTAAAAAACAAGCTCAACAAAACCCTTTGATTAGTGATAACTCGCAAGTCACTATCACTATTCCTGGTAAAAAAGCCCAGCAGGCTTATGAGCAAGCCTTGAAAAAGCTAGCTACTAAGGTAAAAAGCCAAGGTTTTCGTCCTGGTAAAGTACCTCCTGAGATTGCCGAAAAAATTCTTGGTAAGGCCAAAGTAATCGAGCATGCTTTAGAACAACTCTTGCCACCAGCTTACCAAGCTGCTATTAAAAAAGCTAAGAAGCAACCTTTAACTTATCCTAAACTTGTGCCAATCAAACTCGAGCTAGGTAAGGATTGGCAAATTAAAGCTGAGTTTGCAGAAAAACCTCAAGTAAAACTAGGTAAATATCAACAAGTAGTTAAACAAGCTAAGAAAAAAGGTCAACAAGCCTTAAAAAAACTACTTAAGGAACAACAGCAAGCTCATAAAAAAACCTCAAAAAATAAGTCTAAAGCTGATAAAAAATCACCACCAGCCAAACCTAGTCCTCAACAACAAAAAGATTTTACCTTACAGCAAATTTTTGCTGCTTTAATTAAGACTATTAAGCCAGCTATTGCCCAGTTGCTGGTTGAGCAAGAAACCAAACAGGAACTTCGTAAACTCAAAACCAACTTAAAACAACTAAATTTAAGCTTGGAGGATTATCTTAAAAAGCGCCAACTTCAACCAACGGCCTTAACTAATGAACTGGCTGCTAGTGCTTTAAGTCGATTGCAACTAGAATTCATCCTAGCAGAAATCGCTGTTGAGCAAAAAATCACTGTTACTAAAAAAGAACTTCAAGACAAAATCAAAGCCCTGACTCCAGATAAGCCCCTCAAGTGGGAAAACCTTTCCCCAGAGCAACAACACTACTTTCAAGACTCGGTTCTTAAAGAAAAAATCATCGACTACCTCTGGAAGTTGTAACTTCTCATTGTTTCTCTAGTTTGGTTTGATATAATGGTTTTAGCCTGATACCCCTTGAAAAATCTTGAATTGACAATTAAAGTTAATATCCTATAATATTAGGATTAGTTATTAGAACCATGAATACTTTAGGAGCTAACCAGACTAGCAGAAAAAAGTCTCAGGGGAGTAAAATCAATCCCTTTGCTAAAGCTTTGGCAGAAACCGAACAACGCTTGGGCAATCGTGCCCCAAACCCAACAGATGACAACAAGCTTTTAGGTGAGGCTTTAGCTAGAACTGGAGGTAATTTAGGTGAAACTACAAATACCCCACAAGAAATTTTTAATCAACAAGAATTAGTAGAAAAACAAAAAAAACAACAACGTCGTCAAGAACTGCATGCCAAGATCAACCCTATTGAGCAGCAAGATGTTTTTGATGCTCGACAAAAAAAAGTTCAACAGGAGATTGACAAGATTCGTCAAGAACTTAAGTTATTAGCCAAAGATGTGGCCAAGTTTCATAAAGAAATAGATGTCACTTTAACTACCCAGGTAGTTGATCCTGGCCAAGACGGCAAGTATCACTTAAACTTTTTTCACAAACTCCGCCAGTTTATTGCCATGCTGCGCTCAAAGATCAAAAGCGCTCGCACTTGGGCTAAACAGACCAATAAAAAGAAAAAGAAAAAACGCAAGTTCACTGCTGGTATTGAGATGAAAGGCGCCAAGCATGAGCAAACTAAAGCCTTGTATGACATGTTTGGTAATGAACGAGGCGTTAGTTTTGGTGGGGGATAGATAAGGTGACCACTGGAGGACTTGAACCTCCGACCTTCACGATGTCAACGTGACGCTCTAGCCAGCTGAGCTAAGTGGTCTCACGAACCAACATTATAACTGCTATTTCCCTATTACACAATCCAGAGTTGAATGATATAATACTTCCTCATAAAACAGTGAAAAGAAAACCCTATAAACGTAGACGCAGAAACAAAAAGTGGATTACCGCTAATCATCGGATTAAATTTCCCAAGGTTCGCGTCTTAAACGAAACTGGTGGCAGTCTGGGCATCATGTCTACTAAAAAGGCATTAACCCAGGCTAGAGAACAACAAAAAGACTTGGTTCTGATTACTGATAAAGCCAAGCCGCCAGTAACTAAGATCATTGAGATCTCAAAGTTTAAGTATCAACAGCAACAGCGCCGTGCTAAAAATCGCAAAAGCGCTCGAACTCAAGATACTAAAGAAGTTCGTTTAACTATGTTTATGGGAGAAAGTGATTTTGCTGCCCGCCTAAGAAGAGTGAAAAGATTTCTTAAAAAAGGTGATAAAGTACGCTTAACTTTGCACTTTAAAGGTAGACAAATTACTAAAAAAGACTTTGGCTATGAGCTATTTGGCAAAGTTATTGCTGCTACCAAAGATCTAGCAAAAGTCGAGATCGAGCCCAAAATCATGGGCAGGAAACTGTTGGCCCAACTAACGCCAGCAACTGATTAACTTATGAAAAAATATAAACAAAAAACTCGTAAAGGTGTAGCCCGAAGATTTAAAGTCACCAAGACTGGTAAAGTCTTGCGTCGTAGACAAAACTCTCGTCATCTGCGCCGAAAAAAAAGCAAAAAAACTATTCGCTCCTACCGTAAACCTGTTGAGGTTAAGGGTAAATGGGCAAAAAAAATCAAAAGAATGTTGGGAGTATAACTTATGCCAAGAACTAAAACCGGTCCAGTACGAAGAAAACGTCATAAAAAAGTTCTTAAAAGAGCTAAAGGTTTTCGCGGCACAAATCGTCGTTTGTTTAAACGAGCTCATGAAGCTGTGTTACACTCCGGTCAATATGCTTATATTGGTCGAAAACTAAGAAAGCGTGATTTTCGCAAACTGTGGATCATGCGCATTAATGCTGCTTTAAAAAAGCTCGATAAAAATCTCAAATATTCTCGCTTTATTCATCAGCTTAAAAAAGCTAATGTCAGGCTTAACCGCAAAATGTTAGCACAGTTAGCAGTCAATGATCCGCAAGTCTTTAAGACGGTGGTTGATCAGGTCCAAAAATAATGTCAGCTAATCCTAATACTTTTACCAACCTTTTTTTCTTTAGCAACCAGCAAAAGGGGAGTGGTTAAAGTTGTAAGCATTAATTAAAACAAACCAAGCCCCGGCACCAAACCGGGGTTTTTTATAGGCAATTTGTTAAGCATTTGGTAAAATACATTATTGTTCTTGTTCAACCAACTAATAATGAAAATCAAAAATTTAAAAACCAAAATCAAAAATTTAAAACGCCAGTTTGAGCAAGAAACTGCTGATCGTCAAGCTTTAAATATTAAGTACTTAGGAAAAAAAGGCTTGTTTAATCAGCTGGCTAAAGAAATCAAAACCGTACCTGCAGCTGACCGCAAACAAGCCGGGAAATTACTTAACCAACTCAAACAAGAACTCACAGCTCAACTTCGCCAAAAACAAACAAAAACCCAGTCATCTTGGATAGACCTCACCATACCTGGAAAAAAACCAAAAGTAGGCCATCTTCACCCTATTTCTCAAGCCATGACCGAGATCACCCAGATCTTTACCGAGATCGGCTTTACTCGAGTACGCTATCCAGAGGTTGATTGGGACTGGTATGCTTTTGAAAGTTTAAATATGCCGCCTGATCATCCCGCCCGGGACGAATGGGAAACCTTTTTTGTTGACCTACCAGACACCACCAAAGACATTGCTTATGATCCAGCTAAACCCAGAAAACGACATCCAGATCAAGCTGGCGGCCAGCTTGTTTTAACCCCACATACTTCTAACGGGCAAGTGCGAGAAATGGAGCGCCTTAATAGCCAGCCACCAATTAGAATGATTAACATTGCTCGCTGTTATCGCCGGCAGCAAGACGCTACTCATACGCAAATGTTCCATCAATTTGAAGGCTTAGTAGTAGATCAAGGCATTAACATCCAACATCTCAAAGGAACTTTAGATTACTTTGCTCATCAGTTTTATGGTCCAGGCTGTCAGAGCAGGCTCAGGCCATTTCATTTTCGCTTTACCGAACCTTCTTTTGAGGTAGATTTTAGCTGCCATCTTTGTCAAGGCACTGGCCAAATCAAAAAAGGCAAAAAATCCACTAAATGTCGCTTTTGCAAATCTGGTTGGCATGAAGTTGGTGGCGCAGGTATGGTTCATCCTAATGTGCTTCAAGCTGGTGGTATCGATCCAGACAAATATACTGGCTTTGCTTTTGGCTGGGGCATTGAGCGCACTTATACTTTAAGAAAAGGCCTTAATATTGATGACATTCGCTTGCTTTATAGTGCTGACTTGCGATTTTTACAACAATTTTAAAACCATGAATATTTTAATCCCACACCACTGGCTGCTCGAACACTTAACCACCAAAGCTAAACCAGCTGAGTTGCAAAAATACCTTTCTTTGTGTGGGCCTTCGGTGGAACGAATTGAAGAAAAAGAGGGGGATCAAGTTTATGATATTGAGGTCACTACTAATCGCGTTGACAGCATGAACGTGCGTGGCATTGCTCGAGAAGCAGCTGTGATTTTAAATCAATTCCAAATTAAAGCTCAACTCAAGGCTTTGGCCTTAACTAAGCCTAGCTCACCCAACTCTAGTTTGCCATTACCAAAGATTAAAAATGACCCTCAGCTTTGTCACCGCACCATTTGTGTGGTGCTCAAAGACCTTCAGCGAACCCCCACGCCTGATTGGATGGCCAAAAAACTCCGTCAAGTTGATCTACAAGTCCATGAAAGCATTATTGATATTACCAACTATCTTACTCATGAGCTTGGCCATCCTATTCATGCTTTTGATTATGATCAAGTCATGGCCTTGGGTGGAGAGATTATTATTACTACTGCTAAGCCAGGTAAGAAATTCACCACTCTTGATGGCGAACAATACACGACTGTAGGAGGGGAAGTGGTCTTTGAAAATCCACAAGGTGAAATTATTGATTTACCAATGATTAAAGGTACTGCTAATACTTCAGTCAACGCTAAAACTAAAAACCTTTTACTGTGGATTGAAAACCTTGATCCTGCTAAAGTACGTTTTGCTTCCATGACTCATGCAATTCGCACTATGGCTGCTCAGCTCGGTGAAAAAAGAGTTGATCCTCATCTAGCTAAACCAGTGTTACTAAAAGGCATTGAGCTTTACCAACAGCTCTGTCAAGCCCAAATAGCTAGTAAGATCTATGATGATTTTCCTGGCAAAAGACAGCTGCCGCCAGTGAAGATCACTACTCAACAACTTACCGAATACCTAGGTGTAGAACTACCCATCAAAAAAGTCATCACTATTCTCACTGATCTAGGTTGTGAAGTTAATATTCAGGATCTTGAGTTAGTTGTCCAACCACCAACCTTTAGACCAGACTTGAAAATCCCAGCTGATTTAATTGAAGAAATCGCTCGAATTTATGGTTATCACAATCTCTCTAGTGTGGTCATGCCAACTCCTATTCCCTTAAACAAACCTCAAAAGGTAGATTTCCATCTTGAAGATCAACTCAAACAATTTTTAGCTCATTTAGGTTGGCAAGAAGTTTACACTTATTCTATGGTCAGTAAAGAACTTGCTCAGCAGTCTGGTTATTCCCTAACAAACCATCTTAAATTGGCCAATCCTTTAACTGAAGACCGTGTTTATTTACGGCGATCATTAATTCCTTCTTTAACAGAAGTAATTAGTCAAAACCCTCAGCAAGAACAATTAGCAGTTTTTGAGCTAGCTAATGTTTATCAACCTCGCCCAAACAAGATTCCTCAACACCAACTGCATTTAACTTTACTGGCCAACAAACCCTACCGGCAAGTAAAAGGTGATTTAGAAGCTCTACTCAGGCAAATTTATCTTAAAGATTTTACTGTTGAACCAATTAAAAAACCAGCAGCTGCCTATTTACAAGCAGCTACCTTAACCACTACTAAGCAAAACAAAATAGTAAAACTGGGTCAGATCTATCGTTTAACTGATCAACAAACTGCTGTAGATTTATTAATGTCAAATTTAATTGGGATTGCTAAAAAGCATCCTAGTTATCAGTCATTACCTAAAACCAGTCAGATTGTTGAAGATCTAACTTTTACCTTACCAGCCAAAACTTTAGTAGGTAAAGTAATCAAGGCCATTAAAAACACTGATTCTATTGTTAATAAAGTCAGCTTAACAACTATTTATCAGCACAACTATACCTTTAGGTTAAAATATTGGCACCCAGCTAAAAACTTAAGCAAGGATGATGTTAGTCCCGTGAGAAAAAAACTTATTAAAAATTTGGCAAAAAAGTTTCAAGCTGACCTAGTAGGAGAGGTAGAACTCAAACATTAATCAATTTTACTTCTCGTTTGTGCAGCACCTTTCACAGGTTAGTATAAAATCTACAAAGCCAATAAATAATGTTAACTCGCAAGTTGAAAAAAATACCTTTATTACTCACTGCCTTACTGATCTTTCTCACCCCCAGCAATTTATTTATCAAGTTTTTACCAACAACTGCTTATGTTAATGGCTTATTGATTGATTATTTAATTCCCAAACTTTATCTTACTGATTTAGTAATTTTGGGCATCTTGGGCTTAATAAGCTACCTGCTAGTTAAACAAAGTGGTCGACCCAAGCTGCCATCATTATCACCAGTCTTGGTTGTTGCTATTACTGTTTTGATTTTACGCCAAGCTTTAGTGCCTAATCCTCTTGCTTCGGCTTGGTATCTGCTGAAATTGCTAGAAATGGCCTGGTTATTTATGCTGCTCAAAGCTCAACCACAGCTCAAAACCAGCTTAAGTGTGCTAACTGCTTTGTTAGCAGCTTTAATCTTTCAAGCCAGCTTAGCTATTTACCAGTTTCATACCCAAAGCTCTTTGGCAGGTTTTTGGTTTTTAGGTGAAGTAAATTTGCAAACTTTTTACAATATGCCAGAAGCTAGTTTTTTTGGCCAACTCAGCAGATTGCCTTTTGGCACTACTAGTCATCCCAATGTTTTAGCTGGCATGTTAGTGATTTATTGGTTATTGGCAGTAAAACTTAGTCAGTGTCAATTAAATTTTCAACGCTGGTTATTGTTATTAATGAC
>WJLO01000040.1 GCA_014728425.1 Minisyncoccota bacterium
AAAGTGTTGTTTAGCTGGCCTGGGGTTTTTTCGAAAAACCCCAGGCCAAAACCCTGTCAAAACCATTGAACAATTATTGACTACGAATTTCCAGAGGAGGTACAGCTTCTCCCACCAGCTGAAGTTGTTGAACAACAAATCTAAAACCAGGTTTTTCCGCCTGAATAAAATAGGTGCCGTTTTCTAGGGGAGTGGTAATAAAAAATTGACCCAAGGAGTTAGTTTTTACTGCTCGCACAATTTGTCCATTGGGGTCAGCAACTTCAATAACAACATTAGTGATTAGCTTGTCATCCGGAGTTAATGCCATGCCCACGATTTTGTTTGGTTCGGTGGGTTGGTTGGGAAAAGGCAGGTTGGGGTTGCTGGCTGCTGCCTGGTTTTGAGCAGCATTGTTGGCTTGGGGTTGATAGCGAGTGTTAGTGTAAACTGCTTGTTGCGTTGTGTTTGTGGTGGCTTGGTTTTGAACACCCTGATCGACTTGGTTTGGCTGCTCCTGAACTTGAACCATTTTGGTTTTGGGAATTTGCACATTGGCGGCGGCTTGTTGGGGGCTGAGTTGAGACTGGGGTTGTGGCGGCTTGGTTGACTGGTTGATTGGGGCTTGTTGACTCAAACTAGCTTGTTGCACCACTGCTTCGGCGTTAGTGGCAATTTTTAGATTTCTTGCTCTGGTGCTAAGCTGGGGCTTTTGTTTTTTAGGAGTGACTTTTACTTGTGACACCTGAACACTGCCAAAAGCTTGCAAAATCTCAGTTACTCTTTGTTTTTGACCAACTTCCCACGGATCAACACTGGGTTTTTTTACAGAAGTAAGATATTCTTGAATGCGCTGTTTGCGAGCCGGAGTGAGGTCTATCTCTTCTTCTGTTTTGGTGGTGGTTTTTTTGGGTTGGTAAGTAAAAGGATCAGGAATTTTGGGCTTACGGCGCCAAAAAAACTTAGTAGGTTTGTAAAGAATTTTAAAAAAAGTAATCAACCAATGATCAAGCGGTCTTTCGGCAAAAGGTACAAAAGCTACCAAAGCACCGCCAGCAAGGCTGGTTAGTATTAGGGGCCATTTAATTATTGCAGGCAAGTTGGTGATATAAATCAACAGAGCTAGGCCACAACCAGCAGCAACTTCTGCAAACTGTTTTAAAGTCATGTTGCCAACAATGTGGAACTTGTAACCACTAATATCTTGAGGAATTGGGTGCTCGCGCATGATAGGCAGTTAATTATTAATTAGGTTTATGATAACAAGGAATAGGGGTGGGGGGCTAGGGGAAGGTGTTTTCTAAGGATTAAATTCTTCTGGCCCGCTGCCTTTTTTAGAAAGATTTTTGCCCCAAGACTGCAAAAAAGCCTTTTTGGTAGTGGGAGTAAAATACCATTTTTGCTCAACTGCCCCATCAGAGCTATGAGCTAAAATAACCACTCCTTTGTCTAAATAAATATAGGCTTTTAAAGGACTGTTGTTAAGCATAAAAAGTTCTAAATCAGCCTCGCCAAAACTGCCTTGATAGTCATTAATGTTTTCAGGGTTTTCATAATCTAAATACTGTTTGATAAACTGAACTTCACCTTGTTGGTTTGTTTGAATCTCATGAGGCATGGTGGGGTATTTGGAGCGATACTGCAACTTAGTTCCAAAAGTTGTTTTTTCGATTTTTATAGGCTCGCCCATTTTTGCCTGCACATCTGCTAGGTCTGAAAAACCAGGAGTTATTCCCTGCCAGGAATTGTCTTGAGCGGGAGCAAGCTTTGGTGTTGGGGGTGTAAAAAGTTTAAAAACAACAGAAACTATAACAACAACAAAACTAACAGCCAAAAGGATAAAAAACCATTTTTCTTTAAAAAAGGGCTGGTGTTGTTGGTTATTTTGTTGCATTAATTATCTAAATTCTACATTACCAAAAACATTTTGTTTAAACCACTCATAATCCACAGGATGTTTGTTGGGAAAGTCATATTTTCCACCCACTGCTCTAAAGTAATAAAAAGTGTGCGAAATATACAGAGCCACACCTTCAGCAAAGGTTTCAAACTGATTACACATGCGAGGATAAGGATAGGTGTAACAAGCATAGCCAGTGCTGGTGGTAGAAGGAGGTAGGGCCATAAGCCTGCTTCTTAAACCAGAGTTGCGATAATCAATAATGTGGCCTAGTTCATGAACTAAAGTGTACTCTAAAACTGTGGGCCAAAAATCACCATTGGTGTTGTAAAAAGCTAAGTCATAAAGACCCAGCTTAGCTCCATTGGCAGCTCCTGGAGCCCAACCCCCATATTTTCTGCCAGGAAGGCGATAAATAGTTACTGGCCCAGCAGCACAAAGCAAGCTATTAAACTGGGGGCTTTTACCGGCCCGTTTAGCAAAAACCTCAACAACCTGTTGCATTTCTGCTTCTGTCCAGTTTTGAGTTACCACCACTTCAACCTCTTCTCCTGTGTCTTCGTCGGTAGTAAGGGCAAAATCAGTATTGCCCGGACCAAACTCAAAACAACCAATTTCGGGATTGCCAATTCTAACAAAACTAACCACCCTAACCTCATCAGTGATTTCTTCATTTGTTTCTTGATCAACAACAGTAAAAGGAAAAACAAGAGTGTTAACCACCATTACGTCTTCACCGACCATTTCTACAGAATAAGAAACTTGTGTTTTTTGAGAAATAGGATCTGGCTTAATCAGATTCCTTAATTCTTCAGTTGAATCTTTTAGACTCAAGGCCTCACCACCAAGATAGGAGAACTGATCAGTAGTTTTTTCTAAATCGGGGATAATTTGATAATTGTCCTTGGGCTCAATACTAATGGTGTATTCAACTTCAACAGGCATGTTGTTTTTAAAGGCATTGGGGCTAGCGGTTTTTTTAACATCAACGTACTGAGAGTAAGCTTCGGTTTGTTGATAATCAGTTAGGCTTACTGGCTTAGTGGGAACGTCTGCTAAAAAAGCAGTGCTTAAAAACATTTGGTAAACAACAGAGCCTATGGCTACAGTGGTAAATGCACCAATAGTAGCTAACATTCCGGTTTGGGCCAAAACACTAGTGGTAGCAGTGGTGGTGCTAGAAATCAAGCCAGCGCCAGCAGCAGTGGTGGCAGGGGCCGCAGCAGTGGAAGTATAAGCGGGAGTGCTGTAGCTGGCAGTGCCCAAGGTTCCTTGGCCACCAAGCTGAGACACACTCCTGCTGCGGCCCCCACTGTCAAACAACTTTCCCAAAGTATTGTCCCAAAGCCTGCCAATAGTGTTGTTAAACAAGTGCTTAACGCCTTGTTCAGCAGCAAAACCAACCCAGGTGCCAGCAATTGCCCCAGCTGGCCCTCCTAACAGTCCTCCAATTAATGACCCAAGTTTTGCACCAGCGCTTATTAACCAAACTAAAGGTGTGCCAATTAGTGGAATAGCTCCCACAACTTTTAGAATTTTTCGGCCGGTTTTAGACTCCAAAACTTTGCCAGCTAGTTTAGCCGCAGCTTGAGCAGCTGGTCCATAAGCGGCAGCAGCAGCCTGCAGTCCTGCAGAGGCAGTTTCTGCCAGAGCTTGTTCAGCGTTTTCGCTAACCTGCTTAGCCTGAGCTCTGGCAGCAGCCTGTTCAACATCATTTCTTAAAAGTTGAGCAGCTGCTGTACGCTTTGCTTCGTTGTCATCAACAATCGCTGCTGGCATTGGAGCAATTGCTCCAATAGGAGAGCGCACCATCGCCGGCACGTGTCCTTGGCTATAATCAGCTTCAGGATCATAAATCCACACATTGATTTTTTTAACCTCAACAACATAAGACTTGATGATTAACAAGTCATTTAGTTCAAAGCCCAGAGGAGCTTGTTCAAGCTCTAGCTCGCCAAGCTCATCAGGCTGATTGTTGCCATGAATGCGGTGTAGGGCTCGTTTTTCTGGTTCAGATAAACTAGGATATAGGGTTTGAGCCAACAAGCGTTTTTTGATTTCTAAAGCAGCTTGCTCACGCCTGCTAGCAAGTTCTTCATCTGATTGAGCCCGACCCCGCCGATCTTCAGTAGGTAGAGCGTCTTCAGGAATCTCGCTCATTAAAGCTCGGGCAGGGCGAACGTGTTTTTCATTAAACTCCTGAGGATCTTCAATAGCGTTGAGAGCATTGCTGCTAAGCTCTACAGTAGGGGTTTTTAAGTCTTGATGAAGCTCAGCTCGAAAGATCACATAGTATTCGCGC
>WJLO01000005.1 GCA_014728425.1 Minisyncoccota bacterium
ATCAAGTAGCTAGCTTATTACTAGTGAAGGATTCTTTTTTTAGTAATTAATTAATTTGAAAGGAGGTTTTATGAAAAAATCTTTAGGTCGAGTTTCAGTTAAGAGGTGTAGAAAATTAGTTAGGCGTGATTGGCAGTACTCAGATAAAGAGTTATTAAACTTAAGGGATAGATTATATAAGCTAGCCGAAGTAGTGGTAGATAAGTTTATAGAACTTAAAACTTATGTGACTCGAAGCATTACTGTTGACGCCAAAGCAAGAATCATTAATAATTAAATTGGTACACAGACAGGTCAATCTCTTTTTTAATGGCGGACTTTAGGTCAGACCAAGAGATTGGCTCTGTGTACCCCTAGGTCCGCCATTTGAGTTGCAAAAATTCAGATGGTGATCAAGAAAGGCACTATCATGAAAAAAACAAATAATAAAAGAAGGAACGCAGTAAATGTATATAGAGTTTCTTCCAATAAACAATTCTTAGTAGGTAATAGTTTAGAGGATCAGAAGAGAGCTTGTAAAATTGTAAATAAGCGATGTGAACATGAAAAGGTTATCGAATTTAACCTTGTGGAGTCAGGTGCAGGTGAAGACCGAGTTGAATTCCAAAGAGTCATTGATTATTGTAAAAATTCCAAAAATAAAATCCATGATGTAGTAATCAAGGCAATAGATCGATTTACTAGAGGTGGAGACGTTGCTTACGGAATATTAAAAAAAGAGCTTTCAAAGTATGGTGTTCGTTTGATCGATGCTTATGGTTTCATTCAACCAGAAATGAATACGCTAAGTCATTTAGATATCGAGTATGATTGGAGTAAGTATTCTCCATCTGAAAATGCAGAGTCTATGGAAGCCAACAGAGCAAAACAGGAAAGGAGAGATATTCTCACACGAGTAATTGGTGCAGAAGTGTTGTATACCAGGCAAGGCTTTGCTATTCGGCAAGCTCCCTATGGATTCAAAAACAAAAAAACTGATACTCAGTATGGCAGACGTACAATCAGAATACCGCATCCAACAGAAGCAAAGTATATTAGAAAAATGTTTAACTTTAGAGCTCAAGGAATGGAAGACAAAAGGATAGTTGAAAAGTTAAATAGGTTGGGTTTTAAAACCAGAATTCAAAACGTCCGAGATAAGCGGACAAAACAAATTGTTGGTCATAGAGGTGGAAATACTTTAACTGTCAAACAAATGCAACGTTACATTAAAAAGCCTGTTTATGCTGGCTATATTGTTGAAAAATGGACAGAGTATAAACCCGTTAAAGCAAGATATTCGGGCTTAGTAGATGTAGACACTTTCAACAAAGCTAATAGAGGCAAAGTAGTGATTGTTGAAGATAATATCAAACCAAAGATATTAAAAAATCAGAAGCCAAGACAGCGCTTTAAACATAATCCTGCGTATCCGTTTAAGGCTGTTAGATGTCCTCATTGTGGCAAACCTGTATTGGCAAGTGCTCCAAGAAATGGTTCTGGCAAAAGAAGACCTTATTATCATTGTAATCGTGGTCATTCTTACTGGGGTATGTCAAAAGAAGACTTTGAAGGTACTATTTTTGACTTTCTCAAAAAAATTGAGTTTTCCAATGATTTTGTCAATCTTTTCAAGGAAGTTGTGATTGACGTGTGGAATAAGAAACGCTCTGATGCCTTAGAAGAGTCTCAGGTTCAAGGAAGACGTGTGTTAGAGTTAGAAGCTGAAAAGCAGTCAATTATTAACACCATGATGTCCCTGAAGGTTTCAGAGGCTCTCAGGGCCTTTGAAGATAGACTTAAAGAGGTTGGAGTAAAGCTAGAAGAAGTTAGAAGCATGAGAGACACAGAGGCGCAAAAGGAATTAGATATTGAGCGATTAGTTGATTATGCAGGTTACTTAATGGAACATCTCGATGTTTTGTTGATAGATACGGATAATCCTACCCAACAGCGGTGTCTTTTTGAACTAGTTTTTGGAAAGATGCCTTCCATTACTGATTTATCTAATGGAACGGTGAATTTATCCCCATCTTTCAAGCTAAATCAACAGCCTGCTTTATCAAAATCACAAATGGTGACCCCAACGGGAATCGAACCCGTCTTTTCACCTTGAAAGGGTGATGTCCTAGCCGATAGACGATGGGGCCTTATTTACTTTCATTGTTAATAATGTCCTAGTCGATAGATCCCGGTGTTCACCGGGAGGCCTGATTTAACTTCATTGTTAATAATGTCCTAGTCGATAGATCCCGGTGTTCACCGGGAGGCCTGATTTAATTTCATTGTTAATGATGTTTTTAATTAAACCAATTTAAACCTGATTATTTTCTTCCCCAAGTGATGTTTTTAAAATGTTCAGTTTTCCCTGGTAATACCGTAATGATATCAAAACGGTAGTCTTTGTCCAAGCGATGTTTGCGTCGAAACACTGCTGCAGTGTATTGCATTGATCTTAGCTTAGCCCGATCAACTGCTCTACTAGGGTGGCCATAAAAGTTAGTTTCTCGAGTTTTTACCTCAACAAAAACTAATTCTTGCAGCTCTGGATCCCAAGCCACTAGATCAAGCTCTCCTTTTTTAAAACGAAAATTAGTTGCCAAAACTTGGTAACCTTTTTGGGTTAGGTAATCAGCTGCTTGCTGTTCTCCAGCTCGTCCTAAACGAAAATTATGCGGCAACTGCCTTTTGTTGCTTAAGAGTGCTTTTTTCTTTAACTCTAGTAGCGGCTTTACCGATCTTGTCACGTAAATAATAAAGTTTACTGCGACGGACTTGACCCCGGCGCACTAAGGTAATTTTTTTTATTGAAGGTAAAAAAACCGGCAGAATTTTTTCCACGCCTACATTATTGGCAGCAATTTTACGAACAGTAAAACTTTGATTGCGACCACGATTTTTAATAGCAATAATAATGCCTTCAAAAACTTGCAAGCGAGTTTTTTCTCCTTCGGTAACCTCCTGATGAATCTTAATGGTATCACCAACAGCAAATTTTTGAGCTTGAGTAGTTTGGCCAGCTGGATATTTAAAGTATTGCGCCATAATTTCCTTGCTTTAATTGAACTGCTATTTTACCTGGTTAAAGCTAAAAAACCAAGGGCTATTTAGCTTTTTTTGCAGCTGCTAAATATTCCACAAAAATCGGATGAGGGGCTAAGGGTCGTGATTTATATTCTGGATGAGCTTGAGTTGCTAAAAAGAAGGGGTGTTTTTTTTGATCAAGTTCGATCATCTCTACAAAAAAGTTATCAGGGCTGGTGCCAGAAATGATTAATCCTTCTTGAGTAAGTTGTTGACGATAATCATTGTTAAATTCATAACGATGACGATGGCGCTCAGAAATCAAGTGTTGACGAGGGTCTTTAAAAGCTTGATGTTTTTGGTAAATTTGGTGTGCTAGGGTATTGGGTTTTAGCACGCAGTCATAAGCACCTAAACGCATGCTAGCGCCTTCGCCTTTGATTCGTTGGTATTTTTCTTCAAAAGGGATTTCATGAATAATTGGTTGTTTAGTTTGAGGTTTAACTTCAGTAGTATGAGCTTGTTTAAGGCCAGCTACATTGCGAGCAAACTCAATAGCTGCTAATTGCATGCCATAACACAGGCCTAAATAAGGCACTTGGTTTTTTCTAGCGTAATTAATCGCTTTGATCTTGCCCTCTACTCCGCGCTCGCCCCAACCAATCGGCACAATAATTCCTTGAGCTTTTTTTAAGGTTTTTAAAGCAGTAGCTGATTTTTTTTCTAACTCTTCTGCATTTATAAACTCTAATGCTAAGTTAAAACGATGGTGCCAGGCAGCATGATTTAAGGCTTCTATTAAAGAAGTATAAGAATCTTTGAGTTCATAATCCCCAGTAGCAATATATTTAGCAATAATAGCAATTTTTACTGTTTGTTTTTTCTTGCTAGTGATTTGCTTGACTAGCTTCTGCCAAGACTTTAATGATTTTTTATGATAAGGCAGTTCTAATAATTGCAAGACTTTTTTAGCAAAAGCTTGCTCTTGAAAAATCAAAGGAATTCGGTAAATAGTATCAGTATCTGGATTAGAGATCACATGATCTGTAGCTAGATTGCAATAATAAGCTACTTTTTCTTTACGTTTGTCATCAATTGGATAGCGGGCTCGGCCTACAATAAAATCTGGTTGAATGCCCATAGAGTTGAGTGTTTTAACTGAAAGTTGAGTGGGTTTTGACTTAAGTTCATTAATATGAGCTGGTGCCGGAAAATAAGTAACATGAACATGAGCGACATTTTTAGGCTGTTTGAGTTTCATGATTCGGTAGGTTTCATAATAAATCACGTTTTGATATTCGCCAGCAGTGCCGCCTAATTCTACTAATACAAAATCATAACCCCGACCTACTTTTTTTAGCCTACCAATCACCTCTTCTGGAACATAAGGTAAAGCATCTACAGTGACACCATTAAAATAAAGATCGCGAGTTTTTTCTATTACAGACAAATAAATCTGCCCCAGAGTCATAAAGTTTTCATGACCAACTTCTTGAGCCAAAAAACGCTCATAAGAGCCCAGATCTAGATCAGCTTCTAAGCCATCTTCACACAAAAACACATCACCATGCTCTATAGGATTAATGTTGCCAGAATCAAGATTAAGATAATTTTCACATTTAACAATATTAACCTGGTAACCTTGGTTTTTAAGCAGTACTCCCAAAGAAGCAGTAGTAATACCTTTACCTAAGCCAGAAAGTACACCACCAGATACAAAGATAAATTTGGTAGCAGTTTTTTGTTTGGAGGGTTTGATGATATCCGTGATACTCACGGAAATGTATTGTAGAATGGAACTTAGTTCATGGTCAACATCAAAAATATTTCTACCAAAACTGGTGATCAGGGCAAAACCAGCCTGGCTAATGGCCAACGCTTGGCCAAGGATGAATTAGTGTTTGAAGTCATTGGTACTTTAGATGAACTTAATTCTTGGTTGGGTCTAGTACTGAGCCAGCTCGACCAACAGTTTGATGCAGAAAAACAATTTTTAATTTTTTTACAACAACAGTTATTTGTGATGGGAGCAGAGCTAGCTGGGGCAAAAAAAGTTCAGTTAGCATCTCAGGTGTTGAACAAGATCGAGCAGCATTCTTCATCACTGCAAAAACAGATGGCTGACGATTGGCATAATAAGTTTGTGTTGCCCGGTGGTAGTCAATCTGCTGCGCAACTAGATATTGCTCGAACAGTTTGTCGCCGAGCTGAGCGCAGACTAGTTAGTTATCATCTTCAGTATCAAGCAAGACCTTTGTTATTAAAAACCTTAAATCGCTTATCTGATTATTTATATGTTCTGCGCTGCTGGGTTAATTTTAAACAAGGAGTAAAAGAGATTTTATTTGATTAGCTTTTTGGTTTTAGTTAATTGAGAATTAGTAGCTTCTTTTTAAAGTTTTTTTTGCATCCAATACAAGGGTCTCTTTTCTTCATGATTGGGATGTAATTCTTGAAACTCAAACCCTTGGTTGTTAAACCAATGCTATTCTTGTTCATTAGCAACTAAAGTTTGTAAATATTGATAGCTAGTTGTTTGGTTACGCTTAATTAGTTGCTGCAAAATTAAAGTTAATAATTGTTGTTCTTGTTGTTGCTCTTCACTTGCCCAACGATGAATTACTAAAGTATTTGTTTGAGTTGACTTGGGAGATTTCTTGGCATAAAGGCCAAAAATAATTTTGTTATTGTCAAGAATAATCCAATTCTGTGCCCCGGATTCTTGAAAGTCATTTTGTTGGTAACGACGTCCTTGTCCTTTTTTAAAACTAGTCCACATTAAAC
>WJLO01000041.1 GCA_014728425.1 Minisyncoccota bacterium
GTCTATAAGTAACCCCTTTAGTGACTCCATGCTTCTTCACCACTCCTTTTTTAATTAAGTCTTTTAGGTCACGCAAAATTGTATCTACCGAAACATTGGGAACTGCTTTTTGGGCTTCTTGAGAAGTAATCTCGCCCTGATTTTGCAACAGCTCCAACAAAATAATCTGGCGTTCTGATAAAGCCACTTGTTCGCCAAGCTCTTTTTTCAACTTTAGGTCTTTAGAAAGTTTTAACACTTGCTGTTTGATTTTATCGATCTCTAAAGCCAAGCCATAACAAAAATACTCTAGCCAATAAGTCATGTCCTGCTTGGCTGCTTGCTGAACCGATAATAAAGCTTGATAATAAGCAGCTACATCATTGTCAAAATATTGCTCCAAAGAAAAAAACCGCTTAAAATCATATTCTGCCTGATAAAGCACTAAGGTAGCCATAGCTCGAGCGGTACGACCATTGCCTTCAACAAAAGGATGAATATAAACCAATTGATAATGGGTAATAGCAGCGCGAAAAATAGCATGAATCTGCTGAGTAGTTTCGCTGTTTAGCCAGGTTAAAAACTCTTTTAATAAAAAGGGTACTTCTACTGACACTGGCGGCCGAAACACTACCTGGCCATCTGCTGCTCCGCGCACAATCACTTGCTTTTTACGCCACTGACCAGTTTCTTCATCAGTTAAAAGTTTTTGCATGCTAATGGAGTGCAGTAGTTTTAAAGTGTCTAAAGAAAAAAGTTTTTGCGTGTGAGCTAAATCTTGTTGATCGATCCAGTTAATGACATTGCGATAATTAATTACTTCTTGAACATCGCGCTCGCGAGCAATAATGCCAGCCTTTTTAGCTACCTCTTTAGAATCAGCTCCACCAACTCGTAAAACCTGCTGAGCCTGCTCCTGAGTTAAATCATTGCCCTCTATTTTTGTGCCAAAGTGAACTGTTCTAGTTAAAGCCTGGTCGCGAAACTTAGCTTCCCAAGCAGGAACTAAGGGAGAGTTTTCAATTACTGCCCGAGCTGCCTCAATATTGGCAATATAAGTTAGTAGATTGTTGGTAATAGTGAAGTTAGGATTAAACATCAATGATCAATCTTAACTTATTATTGCAAATTTTACAATAATAAACCAAGGCAGCTTTGTCAATTCTTTTATAACTTTGGTGGTCTTTCTCAAAAATGCTTAATTTATTCATTCTTATAAATGAAAGCAAATAGGCACCCTCACCTTACATAAGGTATAATTTAAAACATGGCCAAAATCCAAGCTCCAAACGATCTTAAAGAAATGCCCTTGGCGGTGGTTAAAAACATGGTAACCCTAGCTACCAGCGGATTTGGCTTGGTGGTAGCTCTAGCTTGGAATGAAGTTATTAAAACCGCAGTGGCCCAATATGTTGAGCCACTTTTAGGTAAAGACAGCGGACTAATCTCCTTGTTTATTTATGCCTTAGCAATGACCTTTTTGGCAGTGTTTGTCACCATGCAGCTAGCCAGCTTAGAAAAAAAGTTTACCCAACTAAATGCTCGATTAAAAAACAATGGCGGCAACAACTAGTTTAACAATGTCAACAACAACATTAACTAGTCACCAGCCTTCAACCAATCATCAATCAGCATCGCTAACTCCTAATTCAATCAGGCCTTATTTAGCAAAACTCAACTTGCCCCAAGCCGATTCCCACAAAGGTCAAAACGGCAAGTTGCTGATTATTGGCGGATCAAAACTGTTTCACGCAGCCAGCAAATGGAGTCTAGACGTAGCTTCTAGATTTGTTGATATGGTTTTTTACAGCTCAATTCCTAGCAACAACCAGTTAATTCAGGAGGCAAAGAAAAATTTCTGGAATGGGATCGTGATTCCTCGCCAAGAAATTAAAAACTACCTTCATGAGGCCGATGCCGTGCTGATTGGGCCAGGCATGGAACGGCAAGAGCAAACTACCAACCGAGATTGGAGCCAACCCCCCACTTCAGCTGAGTGGCAAAACGATACTGAAAAAATCATTAATTATTTATTAAGCAAATATCCTGATAAAAAATGGGTGATTGATGCTGGTGCTTTACAAATGGTTGATCCACAACTGCTTAATAAAAACTGTTTATTAACACCTCATGAAAAAGAGTTAGTTCGCTTAATCAATCACTTGCCAGACCGCCAAAAAGTTGATTTTACAATTAAAAACCTAACCAACAGCTCCAAGCAGTTAAAACAACTACAAGCTAAATTATTGCCGCTGCTTAATCAGCCAACCCTGCTTTTAAAAGGACCTATTGACTATGTTGTTAATCAACATACCATTGTGCCTATTAAGGGTGGCAATGCTGGCATGACTAAAGGCGGCACTGGTGATGTTTTGGCGGGATTAGCAGCAGCCTTGTACTGTACCAATGACGCGCTCACCAGCGCCGTGGTGGGTAGCTATTTAAATAAAAAAGCTGGTGATCATTTATATCAACAAGTGGGGCCGTTTTTTAATGCCAGCGATTTGGTGGACGTGGTGGGGGCGGGTTAGATTTTAACTAAATAAAAGCGTACCTAAACCAATAGCTCTATCAAGCCCACTATAATAATGAGCTTTCAGCTTTTCTTGAACATGTTTAAATACAGGTGTTAAATGATCTCGTTTGAATTCTTTAGCTTCCTCAGAAGAAGGATCGTCACCGAATTTGCATCTTTGTAGTTCTGTTGTATAGTTGTCACTTACAGCTGATATCAATGTATAATAAAAAGTCACAAAATCTTCTTCTGGTTTAGACACAATCAGTCCGTGTCTTAACATTAAATCAACTGTTTCTTGTAAAAGTTGCAAGGTGTGGCTGTGATCATAAACAGGATCGATCTTGCTATGACGAGCAAAAACATTACCACAGGTTAAAGAGTATAAAGAGGCTACTTCTCTAATAGCTGCAAAGCAAAATAAGTGCCAAGCCAAACTATGCTTACTTGTTGGATCTAAAGGACCAAACTTTTCTTCTACTTTGGATAGCAGGTGTTTAACCACAGCAACGCCAGTTTGGGTTTGAAACTCCACATTATCGTCTTGAGCAGAAGCAGCAGCATAAGTCTCTGTTTCAATAATGGAAAACTCCTCAACTTTTTGTTCAAATTTCTTTTTCTGGACAATAATCTCATCAATTAGCTGTCTTTCTGCATCAATTTTAGCACGTTTTTTCAACTCAGATAAAAACTTAGGATTGAGAACTTGATCCTGAAAAAAAAGAAAGTGGTAGCTTGCTGCATCGCTTTTTAAAACAAGCTGCCTCAGTCTATATCTATAATTAGTAAAAGCTACTGATTCTTCCTTGTTGTCTGAAATAAAAGATTTATTGTACATCTGCAACCAACAGCTCCAAAGCATAGTGGGATTAGTCAGCTGCCAGCTATCAATCTCGTGTTTTGATATTCCAATCTCTGATAAAGCAGCTATTTGTTGCTGGACTTGCTTAGCTTCTTCCTCACCAGCATCCGCACGGACAAAAAAAACATCTAAGCTTTTTCCAAAGTCTTGGACATATTCTTTGGCTAAGTCTTTTAAACCCCCTCTTTCTTCCTCTACCTCACTTCTTTTGTTTATTAATCTTCTATATGCGTCTACAACTTGTGGATGCTTCCTTTCTAATTCTTGCAACTGATTTGCCGGCATCTCTAAAACAGCTTCAGCTGTAATCTCTGATTCCATATCATGCATTCCATAGGTAATGGGCCCTAACAAACGAATTACTTCGTGAGGGTTCATTGGTAAAGACGGATCTAAAAGCTTAAGAAAAGCGCCCTTGCGTCCACTAAATGTCGTCAGCGCTTTTTTAAACTCGGAATCCACAGAAAGAAAACCCGCTACTGCCCTGGCTAGAACTTGTATTTGAGAAACTCTGCGATCTTGAGGATAGCTACTTGGGTATTTGCCACTATTTTGCAAGGGAACTCCCATGTTTTCGCCACTTATAATCGAAGCTAGCATAAAAAAGAATAAGTCTAACCCTTGTAATTGAGCATGACTTTGTAATCGAGTCAAGAATTCATTAGTAAAATCACTAAAGCTAAGCTTATCATCATCTTGAGGGTCAAAATAAAAGAAAAGTAACAAAATATTGTTAAAGCTGTTAAAAATTGATTTTAAAATTTGCTCGGTTGCTAGTGGATTGTCCTCAAAAAACCCTGCTTTTATCTCAGTAATAGGCATTGGCTCTGAGTCTGGTTTTTTTTCAGGCGATTCCGGACGAGCATCTACAGCCTTTAGCGCCGCCCGAACTGCTTGATCATTAATAAATCTCCAAGTTTGGCCAATCCCCCAAATTTCCAAAGCTGCTAAAATGCCCCCAAAGAAAGCTCTTTTTAAAAAACTTCTACGAGTGATTTCTTTCTTCCCCTGCAGTGGGCCATTAAGCAAGCGGTCAAGGTTTTCTAATTGAGCATGCTGCCAGACAACAAAAATCTCTCCATATAACTCCGACAAGGCTTCACTATAGTTATCTATTATCAACAAGGCCTGACTGGGTTTTTTAACTCTGTTTTCTTCCCAACCCTCTCTCACTTTTTGTTGATTTCTTTTGACCCGCGCGAGCTTCTTCATAATATTGGCCAAAAACAGTGCCTTCTTATCTGCAGGAAAAGAAGACAGTAAATTTTCATTCAACCATGCTTTTGCGCCAGTTATTGATAAACTTAGCAAGCTTTGCACTTGTTTCTCAGCTTGCTGGGGATAATTAGCTACTGCTTGCCAAAGATTAGTGGTAGCCGCTGCTGCTAATTTAACTGCCTCAGTTGTTAGTTGATGCTTGATTAGTCGTTGTTCAGCTTTATTAGCAACCCTTTGTTCTAATGCCTCTAGCCTCTCTTCAGAGAGCATCTTTTCCCGAGTCCTCTTGCCCAATTTAAGCGTTAGTGCGCCAACTTGCTTGGCAACCACCTCAGCAAATACCCTCACCACCCGCCGTTCGGCTAGTTTTATCACTGTCTCTGCTTGACCAACTCTTCTAAAATCAGGGGCAAGCTCAGTCTCTCTGGCTTCTTTAACTTGACACACTCTTGTTGCTGGCTGTTCTTGAGAGGTTGTTTTGCTCATTGATGTAGAATTGCCTCTATTTAAATTTTCACTACAAAAAAATTGTTGATTTAATTATCTTTTTACAGCCTCACTACCTCCCCCACTCCCTCCAACACCTCGTCGCTGGTGCTGGTAATCACAATCTGACCATGATTCATTAACTTTTCTACCATTGCCCGGCTGTTTTCATCCAACTCCGAAAAAATGTCATCCAGTAATAGAACCGGTCGCTCATTGGTTTGTTGTTGCAAAAAAGCCAACTCCACCAACTTTAACCATAATACCCCAAGTCGCTGCTGGCCACGAGACCCAAAAGCACCCAATGGTCTTTTGAGAAGACCTTTGGGTTGAGCTTGAGTGTTGCTGCTTGCTTGCTGGGGGGTTGGGTTTTTGGCACTTAAATTTAAGTTAGCAACAAAGTCATCTTTATGTGGCCCAATTAAGGTATAACCAATAATTAACTCTTTAGCGCGATATTTTTTCATTCTGTCTTCAGAAATAACTGAGGGTTGGTAATCTAAGGTGAAGTTTAAAGGAAAAGCAACAGTGTTAGCAAACTTAACAAAGTTTTGGCGTTTTTTTTGTACGATTTGGCCATGTTTTAACACTGTCATGTCCCAATAGGTTAACACTGAGGGTTTTTGCTTACCTTCGCTAATATTGGTTAAAAGCTTATTGCGCCGCCGCAGGGCCTGTTCATAAGTATGCAAAGACTGAACATAACTAGGATCAACACTAGCCAAAGGGGTGTTTAAAAACTGGCGGCGGCGCCGAGGTGAACCTTCAATTAACCGCAAGTCTTCCGGCCGAAAACTCACTGCATAAAAATTACCTAAAAAATTCTTTTTACTCCGCTTGGTTTTATTTACCTGATAATGAGTTTTGCGGGTTTTTTTACCCTGCACTATTCCTCTAGTAAGCATTAACTGCAATCTAAGCTCATCTAAGCCAGCCAAGTCCTTGGTGGTGGTTTTCTTAGTTTGAGCTGACTGACTTAGATCTGGCTCTTTTAAACCAGCTTTAATCACTGCTTGAACTCGCGCTAACTCAGCCTCAAAATTAATCAGCTCTTCTATTTTGCTCGCCCGAAAACTCTGGCCCGCAGCCAACATCATTGCTGCCTCAATAATAGAGGTTTTTCCACTAGCGTTAGGCCCAATAATAGCTGTTAACTGGGGATGAAATTTAAAAGTCTGCTGCTGGTGATTACGAAAATTTTGTAAGGTTAGCTGCTTAAGCCACATTTTAGTCTATTTTAACAGATCGTCTGGAGGTTGCTTACTCATTTCATTTGCCAAACAGTTGAGTTGTCAAACTTAATTATCAAAACTGTTGGCAAGGCTATTCTTGAAAAACCTTGCTAAAACGCAAAAGTAAATAAAACAACAGCACTTGCCAGTAAACACAAAAAAAGCTTAGCCAGTTGGAAATAAATGGCAACCAGTCACAAAAC